>NZ_LIRG01000626.1 GCF_001419695.1 Streptomyces prasinopilosus | reverse complement strand
TCGTACGCCCAGCAACGCCTCTGGTTCCTGGAGGAGTTCGCGCCGGGCAGCGGCGAGTACACCACCGCCCTCGCCCTGCGCCTGCGCGGCCGGCTCGACGTACCCGCCCTCGCCGCGGCCCTGCGCGCCCTGGTCGAGCGGCACGAGGCCCTGCGCACCACCTTCGACACGGTGGACGGCCACGGCGTGCAGCACGTCCACCCGGCAGCGGACGTGCCGCTGCCGCTGCACGACCTGTCGGCGACCGCGGAGCCCGAACGGGCGGCCCGGCTGCAGGAGGTGCTGGAGGCCGAGCGCGCCCGCACGTTCGACCTGCGGCGCGGCCCGCTGCTGCACGCGGGGCTGGTCAGGCTCTCGGACGAGGAGCACGTCCTGACGCTGACCCTGCACCACATCGTCACCGACGGCTGGTCCACCGGAGTGCTCACCGGCGACCTCGCCCACTTCTACCGCACCGGACTCGGCGCGCGGGAGGGCGAGCTGCCGCCGCTGCCGGTGCAGTACGCCGACTACGCCCACTGGCAGCGCGGCAGCGGCACGGACGAGCACCTCGCGTACTGGAAGGAGCACCTGGCCGGCGCGGAGACGCTGGACCTGCCCACCGACCGGCCGCGCCCGCCGGTGCGCACCCACGACGGCGCCGCCGTGCGCCTGGTCCTGCCGCGCGGCACGACCCGCCGCCTCGTCCAGACGGGCCGGGACCGGCAGTCCACCCTGTTCACCACCCTGGTCGCCGCCGCGCAGGCCTACCTGGCCCGGCTGACCGGCGGCCGGGACATCACCGTCGGCACGGTCACCTCCGGCCGCGACCGCCCCGAGACCCAGCATCTCGTCGGCTTCTTCGTCAACACCCTCGTCCTGCGCTCCCGCGTCGAACCCGACCGCCCCTTCCCCGAGTTCCTCGCCGAGGTGCGCGGGACCGTCCTGGACGCCTTCGCCCACCAGGAGGCTCCGTTCGAACGGGTGGTGGACGAGGTGCAGCCGGTCCGCGACACCAGCCGCACCCCCCTGTTCCAGGTCATGGTGGTGCTGCAGAACGCCCCGGCGGCCCACCTGGACCTGCCCGGCGTCGAGGTCACCGACGTGGACACGGACCTGCGGCACGCGGCGTTCGACCTCACCCTGGAGTTCGCCGAGACCCCCGCCGGGGAACTGCACGGCCTGCTCACCTACAACACCGACCTGTTCGACCGGGCCACCGCCGAACGGATGGCCGACCAGCTCGGCACGCTCCTGACCGCCGTCGCCGACGACCCCGAACGGCCGCTGGGCACCCTGCCGCTGGCCACCGACGAGACCCTCAAGGCCGTCCTCGACCAGGGGCGCCCCACCGCCCGCCCGGTACCGGCGGCGACACTGCCGGAACTGTTCGAACGGCAGGCCGCCCGCACGCCCGACGCCGTGGCTCTGTCCGACGCCGACGGCCGCGAGCTGACCTACGCGCAGGTCGAACGCGCCGCCAACCGGCTGGCGCACCGGCTCATCGCCCGAGGGGTGGGACCCGAGCGGGTCGTGGCGCTGGCCCTGCCCCGCGGCGCGGAGACGGTGGTGGCCCAGCTCGCCGTCGCCAAGGCCGGCGGCGCCTTCCTGCCCGTCGACCCGGACTACCCCGAGCAGCGGCGGGAGTTCATGCTGCGCGACGCGGACGCCCGGCTCGTCCTGGACGACCCCGCCGCCGTACGGGACGCGGACGGACCGGACACCGCGCCCACCGACGCCGACCGCACGGCCCCGCTGACCGCCGGTCACCCGGCCTACGTGATCTACACGTCCGGCTCCACCGGCACGCCCAAGGGGGTGGCGGTGACGCACAACGGCCTGGCCGCCTTCGCCGCGGCCGCCGCCGACCGCTACGACGCGGGCCCCGGCGACCGGGTCCTGCAGTTCGCCTCGCCCAGCTTCGACGCCTCCGTGCTGGAGCTGTGCACGTCCCTGCTCACCGGAGCCACCCTCGTCACCGGCGAGGAGGGCCCGCTCGTCGGCGAGCGGCTCGCCCAGGTCCTCGCCGAGCGGCGCGTCAGCCACACCCTGATCCCGCCCGCCGCCCTGGCCACGGTCGACCCCCAGACCGCCGGGACCCTGCCGCACCTGCGCACCCTCATCGTCGGCGCCGAGGCGTGCCCGGCCCACCTCGTCGAACGGTGGGCCCCCGGCCGGAACATGATCAACTCGTATGGGCCGACCGAGGCCACCGTCGTCGCCACCTGGACCGGCCCCCTCGCCCCCGGCACGGGCGTCCCCCCGATCGGCCGCCCGGCCGGCGCCACCCGCGTCCACGTCCTCGACGCCGCCCTGCGCCCCGTCCCGACCGGCGTCACCGGTGACCTCTACGTCGCCGGACCCGGACTGGCCCGCGGCTACCTGAACCGGCCCGGGCTGACCGCCTCGCGGTTCGTCGCCGACCCGTTCGGCGCGCTGGGGGAGCGGCTGTACCGCACCGGCGACCTGGCCCGCTGGGACGCGTCCGGGAACCTGTGCTTCGCCGGACGCGCCGACGACCAGGTCAAGCTGCGCGGCTTCCGCATCGAGCCCGGGGAGATCGAGAGCGCGCTGCGCCGCAGCCCGCGGGTGCGCGACGCGGTGGTCACCGTCCGCGGCGGCGCCACCGGCCCGGACGGCCGCTCCGGCGGACGGCTCGTGGCCTACGTCGTGCCCGCCGACGGCACCGCGGAGCACCTGCCGGTGCCGGAGCTGCGCGACCACCTCGCCGGGCTGCTCCCGCCGCACATGGTGCCCTCGGCGTTCGTGCCGCTGGACCGCCTGCCGCTCACCCCCAACGGCAAGACCGACCGCGGCGCCCTGCCCGAACCCGGCCCCGCGCACTCCGCCACCGGGCCGCACACGGCCCCGCGCACCGACACCGAACGCCGCATCGCCCGCATCTGGGCCGACGTCCTCGGCGTGGCGGACGTCGGCGCGCACGACAACTTCTTCCACCTCGGCGGCGACTCGATCCTCAGCATGCAGGTCGTCTCCCGGCTGCGGCGGGACGGACTGCACCTGGCCACCCGCGACCTGTTCACCCACCAGACGGTCGCCGAACTGGCCGGTGTGGTCACCGGCGCGCCCCGGCACTCCGGCGACGGCCCGGTGAGCGGGGACGTGCCGCTCACCCCCATCCAGGAGTGGTTCCTGACCGGCCCGCGCGCCGACCACGCCCACTTCAACCAGTCGCTGCTGCTGGAACTCGCCGGCCACCCGGACCCCGCCGCCCTGGAAACGGCCCTCAACGCCCTGCTGGACCACCACGACGCCCTGCGCATGCGCTTCACCCGGGACGAGGACGGCTGGCACCAGTTCAACCCGCCGCCGTCCGACACCGACCGCGACCGGCTCCTGCGCCACCACGACCTGCGGGGGCTGACCCCCGCCGAGGCCGACGCGGCGATGGAGAAGGCCGCCGACGAGCTGCACACCGGCTTCGACCTGGCGCGCGGCCCGCTGCTGCGGGCGGCCCTGTTCACCGGGGACGCGGGCCGCCCCGCCTTCCTCCTGCTGGTCGCCCACCACCTCGTCGTGGACGCCGTCTCCTGGCGCGTCCTGCGCGACGACCTGGAAGCCGCCCACCGGCAGGCCGTCCGGGGCGAGCCCGTCATGCTGGGAGAACGCACCACCTCCTTCCGCGACTGGGCCCGGGGCCTCGCCGCGCACGTCGAGTCCGGCGCCCTCGACGAGGAACTCCCTTACTGGGAGCGGGCGGTGAACGCCGAACCGCTGCCGGCCGGGACACCGGCCGGGCCGGACGCGGGCCGCGTCGACACGCTCACCGTCGTCCTGGACGAGGCGGACACCGAGGCACTGCTGCGCGCCGCGCCGACCGCCTACCGCACCCGCGTCAACGACGTGCTGCTCGCCGCCCTCGCCCTGGCCCTGGCCCGCTGGACCGGCCGCGAGGAGGTCCGCCTGGACCTGGAGGGACACGGCCGCGAGGACGTCCTCGACGACGTGGACCTCTCCCGCACGGTCGGCTGGTTCACCACCGTTCACCCCGTCGCCCTCCGGGTGCCCGAACCCGCCGGCCCCGGCCCCGGCCGGGACTGGCGGAGCCTGGTGAAGTCGGTGCGCCGCCAGCTGCGCGCGGTGCCCGGCAACGGCCTGGGCTTCGGCGCGCTGCGCACCTTCGGCCCGCCCGAGGTGCGCGAGCGGCTCGGACGGGCCGCGCACGGACAGGTCGTCTTCAACTACCTCGGCCAGTGGGACGCCCGCCCGGAAAGCCCCGGCGACGGCCTGATACGCGCCGAGCACGGCTCGTTCGGCCGGCACCACGACCCGCGCGACAGCGGCTCCCACCCGCTGGAGGTCGTCGGCGCGGTGCAGGGCGGCCGGCTGGCCTTCACCTGGCACCACCGGCCCGCCCTGCACGCCACGGACACCGTGCGACGCGTCGCGGACGACTTCGCCGAGGCCCTGCGCCACATCGCCCGCCACGCCCGGGACAACCGGTGACGCCCCGCCCCGCGGCCCGCGCCCCGCCGCCGGGCCCCTGCCACCGCCGCCCGTTTCCCGCCATCCGCCCGACCCGAGAGAGCGAGACCGACAGACATGGACGAGAACACCCGCTACCAGGTGCTGCGCAACGACGAGGAGCAGTACTCGCTGTGGCCCGTCGACGTCGAGGTGCCCGCCGGCTGGCAGCCCGTCGGCAAGGAGGGCACGGAGGCGGAGTGCTCCGCCTACGTCGACGAGGTCTGGACCGACATGCGCCCGCGCAGCCTGCGGGAGCGCATGGAGAACGCCGAGGCCTGACCCGTCCCGCACGACCACGAAGGACGGCCCGGGGTGCGTCCCGCGACCGCGGCCGCACCCCGGCCTCCGCCCCGCCCGTCCTCCAGCCCGAGGAGCTGTCATGACACCGGTCCTGCACACCGAACGACTCACGTTCCGGCCCTACCGCCCCGAGGACGAGGACCACTTCGTGGCGCTGCTGCGCGACGAGGAGGTCTGCCGCTGGATGGGCCAGGACCGGGTGCCGGAGGCCGATCTGCGCACGCTGTTCCGCGCCATCCTCACCGACGTCTACCCGCGGCGCAGGTTCGACGTGTGGGGACTGTGGCGCGAGGACGCCTACGTCGGCCACGCGGAGGTGAAGAAGACCGGCAACGTCGACGGCCACGAACTGATCACCGCTCTCGCCCCCGCGTACTGGGGCCAGGGCCTGGGCACCGAAGTGGTCCGCGGCCTGCTCCGCCACGCCGCCGACGACCTGGGCCTGAAGGAGGCCTACGGCATGGTCGGCGCCGACAACGCCGCCAGCCTGGCCATGGCCCGCCGCCTGGGATTCCGGCACGTGCGCGACGTGGTCGGCGACGACGGCACCGTGACGAAGATGGTGGTGATCTCGACCGCGGATCCCGACTGACGCCGGGGCCGGGAACCGGGCCGGCACACCGCCGTCCGTCCGGCGGCCGGGCGGGTGACCGGCCTTCACGGGGACGCCCCGGCGCCGTCACTCCCGGGGGAGGGCCACCGTCGTCGTGATCCGGGTGACGGCGGGCTCCGGCGGCGTCGAACCGAACCCGAAACGCACGGGCGGTTCGACCGGCCCCGTCACTCCGAGGTCGGTGCCCTCGAAAGCCGCCGATCCCGCACGGATCGGCAGCAGGTCCCGGGCGCCGTACCACTCGCGGCGGCCCCCGCCGGCGCTGCCGCGGGTCCGTACGCCCGACAGCAGCAGGCGGGCGAACGGATCGGTCACCGCGCTCCATGCCGGTCGGCGGGCGAGCGCGCCGGGAACGGCACGCAGCACGAGACCCAGAGGCCCCCGCCTGCCGGTGGCGAACCACAGGTCGAGCGGTCCCGCGGCGACGGACCAGGTGCGGCCCGTGACGCTCACCGCGACCGGGACGACCCGCACGGTGTCGAAGACGTAGGTGCCACCGACGAAGTCGGCCACCTCCCGCGTGGGGGCCAGCAGCAGCCTCTCCCCGTCGGCCCGTTCCAGCATCACGTCGCTGAACGCCCCGAACGGTGAACTCTGCCAGTGCCCGAGCACGATCCGCGTGCCCGAGGAAGTGCCCATGCCCGCGATCCACCCGTCGAAGCGCAGCCGCCGGCGCCGCGCGGCCGTGCCGGACAGCCGGTTCATCCGCCCGCCCCCGCCCGGAGCGCTTCTCGGGCCCCGCCCGGAGCGGGGCGCGCCGGAGGGCCGAGGACGCCGGGCGGCACACCCCGGGACGCCGGGTGGGCAAGGCTGCGGCGGTGCATGCCTGACTCCTTCCGAGAGGTGCGCCACGGGCCTGCCGGGAGGGCGTTCAAGGCCCGTCGTGAGGGCCGGTGCCTCCTCCCGAGCATCACCGGTGGCGTCGCCGACGGCCACCGGTGACGCGCGGCGCACCTCTTCCGGAGCACGCCGGACCGGCGAGCACCCCCGTCCGCGCGAGGCCGGCCACGGCAGGCCGTGCCGCTCGCCGGGTCGCCGGACCCGCCCGCGGCTTCGACGACCCCACCGGAAGCACACCGGCTCGAGGGACAGCAGACGTCTGATGTGTGTGACGTGAGGGACGTTAGAAGGGCGCTGAGGGTCCGTCAAGAGGTGTGCGGGGGCCTCCGGACAGGTGTCCTCGTCCCTCGAGCCGGTGTGCT
>NZ_LIRG01000625.1 GCF_001419695.1 Streptomyces prasinopilosus | reverse complement strand
GCCCCGCTCCCGTCGTCCCCGGCGCGCACGCACCGTTGACGTGCTCCCGCCTCCTCCCTATCTTGCCGTTCGAAGTGCTGACCGTCGATCGATATATCGAACGCGTCTGGAAAGGCACGTCAGGCGAAGCTCCCCCCACTCCCACGAGAGCCGCGGAGTATCCATGTCACGCACCGCCCGCACCCGTCCCCGCACCCGCACCCGTCTCGGAACGGGCCTGTCCGCCACCGCGTTACTGACCGCCGCCGCCCTGCTGCCGGCCCCCGCGCACGCCGAGGACGTCACCGACTACACGATCACCGTCGACCCGCGCGCCGAGGGGGCCGCGATCGGCGACACGATGTACGGCGTCTTCTTCGAGGACATCAACCGGGCCGCCGACGGCGGGCTGTACGCCGAACTCGTGCAGAACCGGTCCTTCGAGTACTCCACCGCCGACAACGGCTCCTACACGCCCCTGACCTCCTGGACCGTCGGCGGCACGGCCGAGGTGCGCGACGACTCCGGCCGGCTGAACGAACGCAACCGCACCTACCTCGCCCTGGGGGCGGGTTCCTCCGTCACCAACGCGGGCTACACCAGCGGCGTCCGGGTGGAGCGGGGCAAGCGGTACGACTTCTCGGTCTGGGCCCGGGCGGAGAACGGCAGCACCCTCACCGTCACCCTCGAGGATGCCGCCGGCACCCTCGCGAACACCCGCCGGGTGGCCGTCAAGGGCGGCTGGGCCCGGTACGAGGCCGCCTTCACCGCCACCCGCAGCAGCAACCGCGGCCGCCTCACCGTCGCCTCCTCCGGCACCGCGGCCCTCGACATGGTCTCGCTGTTCCCGCGCGACACCTACAAGGGGCAGCCGAACGGCCTGCGCAAGGACCTCGCCGAGAAGATCGCCGCCCTGAAGCCCGGCTTCGTCCGCTTCCCCGGCGGCTGCCTGGTCAACACCGGCTCCATGGAGGACTACAGCGAGGAATCCGGCTGGCAGCGCGAGCGCGCCTACCAGTGGAAGGACACCGTCGGCCCGGTGGAGGAGCGCGCCACCAACGCCAACTTCTGGGGATACAACCAGAGCTACGGCCTCGGCTACTACGAGTACTTCCGCTTCGCCGAGGACGTCGGCGCGATGCCGCTGCCCGTCGTGCCCGCCCTGGTCACCGGATGCGGCCAGAACAGGGCCACCGACGACGAGGAACTGCTGGAGCGGCACATCCGGGACACCCTCGACCTGATCGAGTTCGCCAACGGCCCGGCGGACTCGACGTGGGGCAGGGTGCGCGCGGAGATGGGCCACCGCGGGCCCTTCGGCCTCACCCACCTCGGGGTCGGCAACGAGGAGAACCTGCCCAGGGAGTTCTACGCCCGCTTCGAGCGGTTCCGCGCGGCGATCGAGGCCGAGCACCCGGACATCACCGTCGTCTCCAACTCCGGCCCGGACGACACCGGCACGACCTTCGACACCCTCTGGCAGCTCAACCGCGACGGCGACGTCGACATGGTCGACGAGCACTACTACAACAGCCCGCGGTGGTTCCTGCAGAACAACGACCGCTACGACTCCTACGACCGGGGCGGCCCGAAGGTCTTCCTCGGCGAGTACGCCTCACAGGGCAACGCCTGGAGGAACGGCCTGGCCGAGGCCGCGTTCATGACCGGCCTGGAACGCAACGCGGACATCGTCGAACTCGCCTCGTACGCACCGCTGCTGGCCGACGAGAACCACGTCCAGTGGTCGCCCGACATGATCTGGTTCAACAACCACGCCTCCTGGGGCTCGGCCAACTACGAGGTCCAGAAGCTGTTCATGACCAACACCGGTGACCGCGTGGTCCCCTCCCGGGCGAGCGGCACACCGGACGTCAGCGGCCCCATCAGCGGCGCGGTCGGCCTGTCGACCTGGGCCACCAGCGCCGCGTACGACGACGTGCGGGTGACCGCCGCCGACGGCGCGCCCCTGCTGAGCGACGACTTCTCCGGCGACGCCTCGCAGTGGACGCACCGCGGCGCCGGCAGCTGGAGCGTCCGGGACGGGCAGTACGTCCAGACCGACGAAACGGCCGAGAACACTCTGGTCACGGCGGGCGACCCGGCCTGGAAGAACTACGACCTGCACGTGCGGGCGACCAAGAGGTCCGGCAAGGAGGGCTTCCTCGTCGCCTTCGGGGTCAAGGACACCGGAAACCACTACTGGTGGAACCTGGGCGGCTGGAACAACACCCGGTCCGCGGTCGAACAGGCCGTGGACGGCGGCAAGTCGACGCTGCTCTCCCGGGCCGGATCGATCGAGACGGGCCGCGCCTACGACATCGACGTCAAGGTGCGCGGCCGCCAGGTGACCCTCTACCTCGATGGACAGGAGTGGGGCGGCTTCACCGACGACAAGCCGGCCGAACCGTTCCGCCAGGTCGTCACCGAGGACGACCGCACCGGCGACCTGATCGTCAAGGTCGTCAACGCCCAGCCCGCCGAGGCCCGTACGACGGTCGACCTCGGCGGCGCGAGGACCGCCTCCACCGCCCGGGTCACCACCCTGGCCGCCGACGCGGACGCGGTGAACACCGAGACGGACACGCCGGTGACCCCGGTGACGTCCACGCTCCGGGGCGTGTCCGGCGGATTCACGTACACGTTCCCGGAGAACTCCGTGACGTTCCTGCGGATCGAGCGGCGGTAGCGGACCGGCAGCGCCCGGATGGGGCCGGCGTCCCCGGGACGGCGGCCCCCACCCGGTACCGGCGGGGAAACCGCCGGCCGCGCCTCAGGGGCGCAGCAGCAGGGTGACGCTGGCCACCACGGCGCCGAGCACGACCGCGGCGACGCCGTACTCGAGGCGGTGCGAGCGCAGCCGGGGCAGCAGCCGGTCCACGGCGATCCGGCCGGGGCCGGTCAGGGCGAGCGCCACCGTGGCCAGGGTCAGGAGGAGCTCGTACTCCACGCCCTCCGGGGCGAAGAAGCCGCCGCCCCACTTCACGGCGATCGCGTTGACCATCGTGCCGGCGACGGCCGCGGCGGCGAGCGGGGTGAGCAGACCGAGCGCGAGGCCGAGTCCGCCGAGCGTCTCGGTGAGCCCGGCCACGACGGCGAACGCCTCGGGCGAGGGGTAACCGAGGGACGCGAAGAACATTCCGGTGCCCTCGATGCCGCCCCCGCCGAACCAGCCGAACAGCTTCTGCGCGCCGTG
>NZ_LIRG01000624.1 GCF_001419695.1 Streptomyces prasinopilosus | reverse complement strand
AAGTACGCCGAGGGCTACCCGGGCGCCCGGCACCACGGCGGCTGCGAGATCGTCGACGTCGCCGAACGCCTCGCCGTGGAACGGGCCAAGGCCCTCTTCGGCGCCGACCACGCCAACGTCCAGGCGCACTCCGGCTCGTCGGCCGTCCTGGCCGCCTACGCCGCCCTGCTGCGCCCCGGGGACACCGTCCTCGCCCTCGGCCTGGCCCACGGCGGCCACCTCACCCACGGCTCGCCCGCCAACTTCTCCGGGCGCTGGTTCCACTTCGTCGGCTACGGCGTGGACGCCGAGACCGGCCTGATCGACCACGCGCAGGTCCGCACCCTCGCCCGCACCCACCGCCCCAAGGCGATCGTCTGCGGCTCCATCGCCTACCCCCGCCACATCGACCACGCCTTCTTCCGCGAGGTCGCCGACGAGGTGGGCGCCCACCTCATCGCGGACGCCGCGCACCCCATCGGCCTCGTCGCCGGGGGAGCCGCCCCCAGCCCGGTCCCGTACGCGGACATCGTCTGCGCGACCACGCACAAGGTGCTGCGCGGGCCGCGCGGCGGCATGATCCTGTGCCGCGCGGGGCTGGCCGAGCGGGTCGACCGCGCGGTCTTCCCGTTCACCCAGGGCGGGGCCCAGATGCACACCGTCGCCGCCAAGGCGGTCGCCCTCGGAGAGGCGGCGACCGAGGCCTTCGCCGCGTACGCCCACCGGGTGGTCGCCAACGCGCGGGCCCTCGCCGCGGCCCTGGCCGACGAGGGACTGGTCGTCACCACCGGCGGCACGGACACCCACCTGATCACCGCCGACCCCGCCCCGCTCGGCGTCGACGGGCGCGACGCCCGCGGCCGGCTCGCGGCGGCCGGACTGGTCCTGGACTGCTGCGCCCTGCCGCACGCCGACGCCCGCGGGCTGCGCCTGGGCACCGCGGCGGTGACCACCCAGGGCATGGGGGAGGGGGAGATGACGCTGATCGCCGGACTGCTGGCGAGCGTCCTGCGGGGCGGCACCGATCCGGCACGGGCCCGCGCGGACGTACGCGAACTGACCGCGGCCTTCCCGCCCCACCCGTACCCGGGCTGAGACCGGCCGGAAGCGGTGGAGGCCCGCAGGGTGCGGCGGAGGCCGGCGGGAACGTCCCGGCCCGTTCACCGTTTCGTCCCGTACCGGCGCCGATGCGGGCCGGGTGCGCCGCGGGCCGGACCCGCGCGCGTCCGCACGTGCAACCATCTTCGCTACCCGGAAGTCCTCACCCGTATGCGTCCCTCGCTAGGGTGTGGATCTGTGATGGCCAGCGAGACCTGTGGGGAAGCCCGTGCGTGAATACCTGCTGACGCTCTGTGTCACGGCCGCGGTGACGTACCTGCTGACCGGGCCGGTACGGAAATTCGCGATCGTGGCGGGGGCGATGCCGCAGATCCGGGCGCGGGACGTGCACCGGGAACCCACTCCGCGCCTCGGCGGGATCGCGATGTTCTTCGGCCTGTGCGCCGGACTGCTGGTCGCCAGCCACCTGACGAACCTGAACGAGGTCTTCGAGAAGTCCAACGAACCGCGCGCCCTGCTGTCGGGAGCGGCCCTGATCTGGCTGCTCGGGGTCCTGGACGACAAGTTCGAGATCGACGCCCTGCTCAAACTGGGCGCCCAGATGATCGCCGCCGGCGTCATGATCCTCCAGGGCCTGACCATCCTGTGGCTGCCCATCCCCGGCATCGGCACGGTCGCCGTCACCCCGTGGCAGGGGAACCTGATCACCGTGGCGCTGGTGGTCATCACCATCAACGCGGTCAACTTCGTGGACGGACTGGACGGCCTCGCGGCCGGCATGGTGTGCATCGCGGCCACCGCGTTCTTCCTGTACAGCTACCGGATCTGGTACGGCTACGGCGCCGAGGCGGCGGCCCCCGCCACCCTGTTCTCCGCGGTGCTCATCGGCATGTGCGTCGGTTTCCTGCCGCACAACATGCACCCCGCCCGGATCTTCATGGGGGACTCCGGGTCGATGCTGATCGGCCTGGTCCTCGCGGCCAGCGCGGTGTCCGTCACGGGCCAGCTCGACGTCGAGGCGCTCAACGTCGACCTGGGCGGCGCACGGGAGACGACCCACGCGATGCTGCCCGTCTTCATCCCGCTGCTCATGCCGCTGACGATCATCGCGGTGCCCATGGCCGACCTGATCCTGGCCATCGTGCGGCGCACCTGGCGCGGCCAGTCGCCCTTCGCGGCGGACCGGGGCCACCTGCACCACCGCCTGCTGGAGATCGGCCACTCGCACAGCAGGGCGGTGCTGATCATGTACTTCTGGTCGGCGCTGATCGCCTTCGGCGCACTCGCCTACTCGGTCAACTCGGCGTCCATGTGGATCGTGCTGGGCGTCGTCGTCCTGAGCGCCGTCGGGCTGCTGCTGCTCCTGCTGCCCCGGTTCACCCCGCGCGCCCCGCGCTGGGCGGAGGCGTTCGTCCCGCCGCGCTACCGCCGCCGCAAGGCCGTGAAGGCGTCACAGGAGCCGGAGGCCGGCCGTCCCGCCCCCGAGGGCCTCCCGGCCGCCGGCGATCCGCAGGAGGCCGCCGCCGGCCTCGCCACGGCCACCGCTGGCGTCTCGGGCGTCTCCGGCGTCAACGGCGCGACGGCCCTCGGGCACCGCACCCGGACGGGCGACCGGGGCAAGGCCGGCAGCACCCGCTGAGGAGCGCGGACCGGCACGCCCGGATCACGGTCAAGGTAAGAATCCGACTAGAGCATTGCCAAGTCGTGGGGCCCCGATGGGGCCCCCTTGGGGGTGCGAAGCCCCCGAATACCAGACAACTCGACCTCTTGCACTCCCGGAGGGGCGGTCTCACTCTCATGTGTGACCTCATGCGGAGTCATTAGGTAAAGACTGCATCAAATAGTTTGTGATACCGTTCACGAGTCTCGCCGGAGAGCGCCGAGGAACCGCAGTGCGACGGTTCGCCGGCGGGGGGAAATCACACTCCATCCGGGGGACTACGCTCGTCCCCGACGACCGTCCTTTGCCCCCTGTGTCAAACATGCGGAGTTCCGCCATGCCGTCCAACGACGTCCGGATCCTGATCCAGTCCGCCGTACCCACCGCTGTCGTCGGTGCGGCCGCTGTCGCGGTCGGTGCCGCCGTCGAGGGCGGGCAGGGAGCGATCGGAGCGGTCATCGGGGCGCTGCTCGTGATCCTGCTCATGGGCACGGGCCTGTACGTCCTCCAGTGGATCGCGAAGTCGGTGCCCCATGTGTTCCAGGCGATGGGGCTGATGATGTACATGACGCAGATCTTGCTGATCTTCGTCTTCATCGCGCTCTTCAAGGACACGACGCTCTTCCACCCGCAGGTCTTCGCCCTCTCGCTGCTCGTCTCCACGCTGACCTGGGTCGCCGCACAGGCGCGGGCCACGATGAAGGCCAAGACCTTCTACGTGGACCCCGAGCCGGCGACGACCGGCGACGCGGCGGGGAAGAAGGAATCCGCGGAGCGGCCGTCGTGAGACGTAGGGCCGGGATAAGGGCGCATGGCGGACCCTGCTATCGTCCGGTGCCAACTGCGGCATCGCGGGCGCGGGCATCCACGCTGACGCCTGTCACATCGCGAGGCGAGATGCCCCATCGCCGCCCCCCCATCCGTAACACCAGTCCCGTGCCGAACCGCGGCCCCGTGCCGCGCCGACACCACGAGGTTGCCGAATCCATGCGCCACGCTGAAGGAGCCCGCGGTGAGTGCTGACCCGACACAGGTGCTCGCCTTCGAGACCGACTGCCACATCTTCGACGGCTGTGGCTTCCCGTCTCCCGGGCTGCACTCGTTCCTGTTCGAGCCCCTGTGGGGCGATGGCGACAGCAGCGTGTACTTCAACAAGACGATGCTGCTGGCGCTGCTCGGCTCGATCATCATCATCGGCTTCTTCTGGGCGGCGTTCCGCCGGCCCCAGGTCGTCCCCGGCAAGTTCCAGATGGTCGCCGAGGCCGGCTACGACTTCGTCCGCCGCGGCATCGTCTACGAGACGATGGGCAAGCGCGAGGGCGAGAAGTACGTCCCGTTCGCCGTCGCGCTGTTCTTCTTCGTCTGGATGATGAACCTCTGGTCGATCATCCCGCTCGCCCAGATGCCGGTGACCTCGATCTTCGCGTACCCCCTGGGACTCGCGCTGCTCGTCTACCTGGTGTGGGTCTCGCTGACCTTCAAGCGTCACGGCTTCGTCGGCGCCCTGAAGAACTTCACCGGCTACGACAAGTCGCTCGGTGCCGCGCTTCCCGTCGTCATGCTGATCGAGGCCTTCTCGAACCTGCTCGTGCGGCCCTTCACCCACGCCGTGCGACTCTTCGCGAACATGTTCGCGGGTCACATCCTGCTGGTGCTGTTCACCATCGCCAGCTGGTACCTGCTGAACGGCATCGGGATCGCCTACGCCGGCGTCTCGTTCGTGATGGTCCTGGTGATGACCGTCTTCGAGCTCTTCATCCAGGCCCTGCAGGCGTACGTCTTCGTCCTGCTGACCGCTACCTACATCCAGGGCGCGCTCGTCGAGCAGCACTGAGCGTCCCGCTCCTGCCCCAGTCGTCCGGTGGCCCACCCCCACCGGCCCGTGAAGAAAAGGAAGAACCGGAATGTCCCAGACCCTGGCCGCTGTCCACGGCTCGATTGCTTCCATCGGTTACGGCATCGCCGCCTTCGGCCCCGGCATCGGCGTCGGCATCATCTTCGGCAAGGGCACCGAGGCCCTCGCCCGTCAGCCCGAGGCCGCCGGTCTCATCCGCGCCAACCAGATCCTCGGCTTCGCCTTCTGTGAGGCGCTCGCCCTCATCGGCCTGGTCATGCCGTTCGTCTACGGCACCTGATCAGCTGATCCGCGATCGGTTCACCAGACGAAAGGCACTCTGATATGAGCCCACTGCTTCATATCGCGGCCGAGGAGGCTCAGAACCCCCTCGTCCCGCCGATTCCCGAGCTCGTCATCGGCCTGCTCGCCTTCGTCATCGTCTTCGGCATCCTCGCCAAGAAGC
The DNA here is from genome assembly GCF_001419695.1 of Streptomyces prasinopilosus. GTDB lineage: Bacteria > Actinomycetota > Actinomycetes > Streptomycetales > Streptomycetaceae > Streptomyces > Streptomyces prasinopilosus. Next base: position 578 of record NZ_LIRG01000624.1, on the reverse strand, counting down.
TCCTCCCGAACATCAACAAGGTTCTGGAAGAGCGCCGCGAGTCCATCGAAGGCGGTATCGAGAAGGCCGAGGCCGCCCAGACCGAGGCACAGAGCGTCCTTGAGCAGTACAAGGCTCAGCTCGCCGAGGCCCGGCACGAGGCCGCGCGCCTGCGCCAGGAGGCGCAGGAGCAGGGCGCCGTGCTCATCGCCGAGATGCGCGCGGAAGGCCAGCGGCAGCGCGAGGAGATCATCGCCGCCGGTCACGCCCAGATCGAGGCGGACCGCAAGGCCGCCGCGTCGGTGCTGCGCCAGGACGTGGGCAAGCTCGCCACCGACCTGGCCGGCAAGCTCGTCGGTGAGTCCCTCGAGGACCACGCCCGGCAGAGCCGCGTGATCGACCGGTTCCTCGACGACCTCGACCAGAAGGCCGAGGCCGCACGATGAACGGAGCGAGCCGCGAGGCCCTGGCAGCCGCACGTGAGCGTCTCGACGCGCTGACGGACTCCACGTCCGTCGACGCCGGCTCGCTCGCCGAAGAGCTGGCCGCCGTCACCGCGCTGCTCCACCGCGAGGTGTCGCTGCGCCGGGTCCTCACCG
>NZ_LIRG01000623.1 GCF_001419695.1 Streptomyces prasinopilosus | reverse complement strand
TCCGCCTCCAGCTTGCGGCGCAACTGCGCCATGTACACGCGCAGGTAGTTCGTCTCCGTCCCGTACGAGGGTCCCCAGACCTCCCGGAGCAGCTGCTTCTGCGCCACCAGCCGGCCGCCGTTGCGCACGAGCACCTCCAGCAGGTGCCATTCGGTGGGCGTCAGCCGTACGTCCCCGCCGTCGCGGTGCACCTTCTTCGCGGCCAGGTCGACGGTGAACCCGTCGGTCTCCACCACCAGGTCGCCCCCGTCCTCGCCGGAGGGCTCGGCGCGGCGCACGGCGGCCCTCAGCCTGGCCAGCAGTTCGTCCATGCCGAAGGGCTTGGTGACGTAGTCGTCGGCTCCCGCGTCGAGCGCCTGGACCTTCTCGTCGGAGGCGTGCCGGGCGGACAGCACCAGGATCGGCACCCGGGTCCAGCCGCGCAGGCTCCGGATCACCTCGACGCCGTCCATGTCGGGCAGGCCCAGGTCCAGGACGACCACGTCGGGGTGGCGGGCGGCGGCCAGGCGGAGGGCCTCGGCGCCGTCGTGGGCGGAGTCGACCTCGTACGAGCGGGCCTTGAGGTTGATCACGAGGGCGCGCACGATCGCCGGTTCGTCGTCGACCACCAGCACACGGGTCATGAGGAGTGCCTTTCCGGTTCAGCGGGGCGCACGGGCCCCGGTTCCGCCGCGCGGACGGGCCGCGGACCCGCGGGCCCCGTGCGGGCTGCCGCGGGAGCCTGCGTCCCGGCCGTCGCTTCCTTCGCTTCCGTCGCCGGCACGGCGGACACGTCCGCCGCCGTCGCCGTCGCCGCGCGGAGGGTCAGGGTCATGGTGAGGCCGCCGCCCGGGGTGTCGTCGGCGTTCAGGGAGCCGCCCATGGCCTCGGTGAAACCGCGCGCCACCGCCAGGCCGAGGCCCACCCCCGCCCCGCGCGGGGCGTCGCCGTGGCGCTGGAAGGGCTCGAATATGCGGTCCTTCGCGTCGTCGGGGACGCCGGGGCCGCGGTCGACCACCCGCACCTCGACCCGGTCGGCGAGCGCGCTGGCCGCCACCAGGACGGGGGTACCGGCGGGAGCGTACTTGACGGCGTTCTCGATCACGTTGGCCAGTGCCCGCTCCAGCAGCCCGGGATCGACGGCGACCATGGGGAGGGTCTCCGGGACGTCCAGGGTGACGCTGCCCTCGGGCACCCCGCCCAGCGCCATCGGCGCCACCTCGTCCAGGTCGACCTCGCGGATCAGCGGCGTGACCGTGCCGGTGTGCAGGCGGGACATGTCGAGCAGGTTGCCCACCAGGTGGTCCAGCCGGTCGGCGCCGGCCTCGATGCCCTCGAGCAGTTCGGCCCGGTCCTCGGGCGACCAGTCCACGTCCTCGGAGCGCAGCGAGGAGACCGCCGCCTTGATCCCGGCCAGCGGGGTGCGCAGGTCGTGGCTGACGGCGGCCAGCAGGGCGGTGCGGATGCGGTTGCCCTCGGCGAGGGTGCGCGCCCGGTCGGCCTCGGCGCGCAGCCGGCGGCGGTCCAGGGCGACGGCGGCCTGGGCGGCGAAGGCGCCCAGGACCCGGCGGTCCTCGGCGGGCAGGACCCGGCCGGACAGCACGAGCGCCATGTGGTCCCCCACCGGGACGTCCACGTCGGCGTCGTCGGGCCGCTCGAGGACGGGTCCGGTACCGGTCCGTCCGGCGCAGGTCCACGGCTCGACGTCGCCCGCGCGTTCCAGCAGCGCCGCCGACTCCATGCCGAACGTCTGGCGGACCCGTTCCAGCAGCTCCTCCAGACCGGTCTCGCCGCGCAGCACGTTGCCGGCGAGGAACGACAGGATCTCCGACTCGGCGCGCAGCCGGGCCGCCTGGTGCGTGCGGCGGGCGGCGAGGTCGACGACGGACGCCACCGCCGCGCCGACGGCGACGAAGATCACGATGGCGATGATGTTCTTCGGGTCGGAGACCGACCAGGTGTGCAGGGGCGGGGTGTAGAAGTAGTTGAGCAGCAGGGAGCCGCACGCCGCGGAGGCCAGGGCCGGCCGCAGTCCGCCGAGCAGCGCCGCGGCCACGGTCAGCGACAGGAACAGCAGCATGTCGTTGGCCAGACCCGGGTCGAAGGCGCTGAGCAGCACGGCCAGCACCGGGGGGCCCGCCACCGCGGCCACCCAGCCCCACACCACCCGCGACCGCCCGAGCCGGGCGCCCCGGGCCACCGGCAGCCCGCGCCCCTGGGCGATCGCCTCGTGGGTCACGATGTGCACGTCCAGGTCGGGACCGGAGTCCCGTGCGACGGTCGCCCCGACGCCGGGGCCGAAGACGTACTGCCACGTCTTGCGGCGCGAGGAGCCCAGCACGATCTGGGTGGCGTTCGCCGCGCGCGCGAAGGCGAGCAGGGCGGCCGGGATGTCGTCCCCGACCACGTGGTGGAAGGTGCCGCCCAGGCTTTCCACCAGGGTCCGCTGCCCGGCCAGTTCACCGGGCGAGGCGGCGGTGAGCCCGTCCCCGCGGGCGACGTAGACCGCGAGCACCTCTCCCCCGGCGCCCTTCTCGGCCAGCCGGGCGGCCCGGCGGATCAGGGTGCGTCCCTCGGGGCCGCCGGTCAGGCCGACCACGATCCGTTCGCGCGACCCCCAGATCGCCGAGACGTCGTGCTCGCTGCGGTACCGCTGGAGGTACTCGTCGACCCGGTCGGCCACCCACAGCAGCGCGAGTTCCCTGAGTGCGGTGAGGTTGCCGGGACGGAAGTAGTTCGACAGGGCCGCGTCGACCTTGTCCGGCTGGTAGACGTTGCCGTGCGCCATCCGGCGGCGGAGCGCCTCGGGCGTCATGTCGACCAGCTCCGTCTGGTCGGCCCGCCGCACCACCTCGTCCGGTACGGTCTCCTGCTGCCGGACGCCGGTGATCGACTCCACGACGTCGCCGAGGGACTCCAGGTGCTGGATGTTGAGGGTCGACAGCACGTCGATCCCGGCGGCCAGCAGCTCCTCCACGTCCTGCCAGCGCTTCGCGTTGCGCGAGCCGGGCACGTTGGTGTGGGCGAGTTCGTCGACGAGGACCACCTGGGGGCGGCGGGCGAGGACGGCGTCGAGGTCCATCTCGGGAAGGACGGCGCCGCGGTGCTCCAGCTCGCGGCGGGGTATCTGCTCCAGGCCCTCCAGCAGGGCCCTGGTCCGCGGCCGGTCGTGGTGCTCGACGAACCCGACCACGCAGTCGGTGCCCCGCTCGACGCGGCGCTGCGCCTCGGAGAGCATCGCGTACGTCTTGCCCACGCCCGGTGCCGCGCCGAGGTGGATCCGAAGTCTGCCGCGTCCCATGCCCTCATTGTCTTCCGGTTCCGGACGGCGCGGTCGCCGGTCACCGGTCCACCGCTGTCTGTGCGGAGTCGACCCTACGTTCGTCCCGGGCGGCCGGAGGCGGCGGCCGGGACGCGGTGACGTGTCCTTGACGGAACCCTGACGGGCTCGACGCGACCCCGGCGGGCGGCTGCGGGCACCGGCCGTCGAGGGCCCGGCGGGGCCCCCGGCAGTCCCGGCGGAGTTCCTTCGAGGCCCGGCGGAGTCCCCTCGGGGCCCGCCCGTGACGGCGGGGCCGCGCCCGGTGGGGCGCTGCCGGTCGACAGCGCTCCGGTCGGGTGCGGCCCCGCCGTCGTGCCGGTGGAGCGTCAGGGCCTGTCCGGCGGCTCACGCCGGACGGGTCCCGCGCGCTCAGCGGACCTCGGTGATCTCCGGTCCGCGCGCCAGCTGTCCCATGCCGCCCGCGAAGCGCGAGCCCTCGGGGGAGTCCTCCTGCTGCACGCCCTCGGGGACCATCTGCGCGTCGTCGGGCAGCTTCAGGACGATCGGGTCGCGCGGCGCCATCGGGCCCTCCCCGCGCACCACGACCGTGTCCCGGAAGATCTGCTCCAGCAGCCCGGCGGCCTGCGGCTGCACCGCGCCCTGACCCGAGATCACCCCGCGCAGGAACCAGCGCGGGCCGTCCACGCCGACGAACCGGACGACCTGGAAACCGCTCGTGCCGTCCGGCAGCTGCACCGGCACCTGGGCCCGCAGTTCCCAGCCCAGCGGACCCTCGACCTCGTCGATGATGCCGCCCTGCTGGGTGATGCCGGCCGCGATCTCCTCGCGGACCTCGCCCCAGATGCCCTCACGCTTGGGGGCCGCGAAACCCTGCAGCTGGATGGCGCTGTCGCGGAGCACGACGGTGGCCGCGACGATCGCGTCGCCCGCGACCTCGACCCGCAGCTCCATGCCGTCCACTCCGGGCACGAACAGACCGCCCAGGTCGACCCTGCCCTCGCCGGGCTCCCTCACCTCGGAGCTGTCCCAGGGCCCGTCGGGCCGCGGCGCCGGCTCGAGCCTCAGCCGCTCGGCCCCACCGTCGGCCTCCGTGTCGACACCGTCGACGACCTGCTCGGCCTCGCCGGCCGCGTCCTCGGCGGCATCCCTCTTCTTGCGACGTCCGAACACGTCACTGTCCTTCCCGGTCGGATACGACCGAAGCGTATCGATTCCCACCCGCTGTGCCGCCGACGGCGGCCTGAACGCTTGTGCCGCTCTTACCTTCCACCGCGGCGTGACCACCGGTGGATCCGAAGCCCCCCTCGGCCCGTGCCGAGCCGGGCAGCTCCGCGACCGGCACGAAACGGACCCGCTCGACCTGCTGGACGACCAGTTGGGCAATCCGGTCGAAGCGCTCGAACCGCACGGCCTCGCGCGGGTCGAGATTCACCACGATCACCTTGATCTCCCCACGGTACCCGGCATCAACCGTCCCCGGGGCATTCACCAGGGCGACGCCGCAGCGCGCGGCCAGTCCGGATCGCGGGTGCACGAAGGCCGCGTACCCCTCCGGCAGGGCCACAGACACTCCGGTCGGCAGGACGGCCCGTTCCCCGGGGGCGAGTTCGCACGCCTCGGTGGTCCGCAGATCGGCACCCGCGTCACCGGGGTGCTCGTACGCCGGAAGCGGCACGTCCGGGTCGACGCGCCGGATCAGCACCTCGAGCAGGCCCCCGGCGCGCGCGTCGCCCCGGGGTCCGGTCACGGGTTCACCTCGAAGGCGCGGGCACGACGGACCTGGTCCGGGTCGTCCATGGCCGCCCGGATCTCCTCCTCGCGGCCGTGGTCGACGAAGTGGTCGATCTTGACCTCGACGAACAGCGCCCTGGCGCGGACCGCGACCGGGCCGTCGGGGCCGCCGAGGCGTCCGGTCGCGGTCCGCGCCAG
>NZ_LIRG01000622.1 GCF_001419695.1 Streptomyces prasinopilosus | reverse complement strand
CCGGCCGGCCCCGCGGGACCGGGGGGCCGGCCGGGCCGTGTCGGGTGCGGACGGCTGATGGCCACGGCATCGACCCTAACGAGGGAGTGGTGCTCCCCGCAGGAGCACCGGGCGGGCTCAGGCGCCGGCGGCGTTCCGGTCCCCGGGCCGGTCGGTGTGGTGCACGCGGCGGAAGAGCAGGTCGTTCACCACGTGTCCCTTGTCCAGCCCCTGCCCCTCGAAACGGGTCAGCGGCCGGAACTCCGGGCGCGGCGCGAAACCGCCGTCCGCCACGGTGTTCTCGAAGCAGGGGTGCGCGGTCAGCACCTCCAGCATCTGCTCGGCGTACGGCTCCCAGTCGGTGGCGCAGTGCACGGTCGCGCCCGGGGCGAGGCGGGTCGCGGCGAGGTCGAGGAAGGCCGGCTGGATCAGCCGCCGCTTGTGGTGCCGCTTCTTCGGCCACGGGTCGGGGAAGTAGACGCGCAGTCCGCCCAGTGCGTCGGGGGCGAGCATCTCGCGCAGCAGGATGATCGCGTCGCCGTTGCCGACGCGCACGTTGTCCAGGCCGTGCTGCTCGGCGAGACCGAGCAGATGGCCCTGGCCGGGGGTGTGGACGTCCACGGCGAGGATGTTGGTGCCGGGGTCGGCGGCGGCCATGCGCGCGGTCGCCTCGCCCATGCCGAAGCCGATCTCGAGGACGACCGGGCGGTCGTTGCCGAAGAACGCGGCGAGGTCGAGGCGCCGCCGGCCGTCGACGTCGAAGCCCCACCGGGGCCACAGCCGCTGCAGCGCGTCCGCCTGCCCGGCGGTGACCCGGCTCCGGCGCGGCTGGAAACTCCGGATCCGCCGCTCGAAGTGCGACCCGGCGGGATCCGCCTTCGGGCCGTCCGGGAAGCGGGGCTCCCCCTTCTCCCGGGTACGGCGGACCGACACGCCGGGCGTGTGCTCGGGGCGCCGGGCGTGTGCTTCGGGGGTGTTCACGGAGTCAGACACAGTGCTTCGATTTTACGGGGGTGCCGTGCGGGGTTCGTCCGCCGGCCGCGGGAGCGGCCGCCTCAGCGGGGGACGCCGTCCACGGCGGCCAGGGCGGCCAGGGTCCGGCGGGCCACCTCCCGGCCGATGGGCAGGGACGCCGTCGCCGCGGGCGAGGGGGCGTTCAGGACGTGCACCGCGCGGGGCGCCTCCCGGATCAGGAAGTCGTCGGCGAGCGTGCCGTCCCGCAGCACCGCCTGGGCCCGCACGCCCGCCGGGGCCGGGACCAGGTCGGCCTCCCGGACCGCGGGGACGAGCCGGCGGACCGCCTCGGTGAAGGCCCGCCGGGACAGGGAGCGGTGCAGCTCCCCGGTGCCGTGCCGCCAGTGGCGGCGGGCCAGGTGCCGGGAGCCCGGCCAGGCCAGCGTGGCGGCCAGCTCGCGCGGGCGGACCGTGCGCCAGTCGTAGCCCTCGCGCGCCAGCGCCGGTACGGCGTTGGGCCCGACGTGGACGCCCGCGTCGATGCCGCGCGTGAGGTGCACGCCCAGGAACGGGAACGCCGGATCGGGCACCGGGTAGACCAGGCCGCGGATCAGCTCCGGGCGGGCCAGCTCGTAGTACTCGCCGCGGAACGGCACGATGCGCATGCCGGGGTCGTCGCCGGTGAGGCGGGCGATCTCGTCGCAGTGCAGGCCCGCGCAGTTCACCAGGACCCGGCCGCGCACGACGTCCCCGGCGGCCGTCAGGGCGGCCACGCCCAGGTCCGGGCGGCGGTCGACCCGGACGGCCCGCGCGCCGTAGCGGATCTCCGCGCCGGACGCGGCCGCCAGCCGGCGGGCCACCGCCGCGTAGTCGCAGATGCCGGTGGCGCCGACGTGGAGGGCGGCCAGGCCCTCCACCTCCGGCTCGTACGCGGCGATCTGCGCGGCGCCCAGTTCGCGGACCGTCAGACCGTTCTCCCGGCCGCGCTGGGCCAGGGCGTGCAGGCGGGGCAGCTCGTCCCGGCGGGTGGCGACGATCAGCTTGCCCGTCACCGCGTGCGGGATGCCGTGCTCCGCGCAGAACGCGACCATCTCGGCCGCGCCCCGCACCGCGTACCGCGCCTTCAGGGAGCCGGGGCGGTAGTAGATGCCGCTGTGCACGACGCCGCTGTTGCGGCCCGTCTGGTGCCGGGCGGGGCCGGGTTCCTTCTCCAGCACCGTGACCTCCGTGCCCGGCGCCGCGCGGGTGATCGCGTACGCCGTCGACAGGCCGACGATGCCGCCGCCGATCACCAGCACGTCGCAGTCGTACGCCCGCCGCGCCACCCGCACCACCTCCAGGTCCCGATAGTGCACTGCGCCACTGACAACGCCCGTAAACCACGCGGGCCCCGGAAGGCGGCACGGGGCCCGCGTGGTTTACG
>NZ_LIRG01000621.1 GCF_001419695.1 Streptomyces prasinopilosus | reverse complement strand
CCGAACGCGCCCTGCCCGGCGGGCCGCGTCGACGTGACGGGCGGCGTCGTCGGGCCGGCCGGGCAGGGCGCGTTCGGCGGCGCGCAGCAGCAGCTGGATGCTGGAGAGCCCCTGGGCCAGGGTGTCGTGGATCTCGCGGGCCAGCCGTTCGCGTTCGGCGAGCACCCCGGCGGTGTGCTGGGCTTCGGCCAGGTCGGCGCGGGTGGCGGTGAGTTCCTCGATCAGCTGCCTGCGCCGTTCGCTCTCCCGGTACAGGGTCTGATACCCCCACACCACCGCGACGGCGACGGCGGCCCCGAGCGCGGGGCCGATCGCCATGGCCGGGCCGAAGGAGGGCTGGTGGGCGGCGAAGCCGGCGATCGCCGCAGCCGCGGTGGCCGTCACGGCGGTGAGCCCGGCGCGGCGGGACAGCAGGTGGAGCTGGAGGAAGTACAGCGGGAAGGCCACCCACACGCCGTCGGGGGACAGGGCCAGCAGCACCAGCCATACGGCGCCCACGGCGGCCAGCCACCAGGCGGCGGCGCAACGGGAGCGGCGCACACGGGGCAGGAGCGGCCCGGCCGCGTACACCGCGGCGCACACCGCGGCCACGGCGGTGATCGATCCCGCGTGGGGCCGGCCGTCGGCGACGGCCCGGCCGGCGGTCAGCGCGAGCAGGCCGGTGACCAGCAGGTGCAGGCACCAGGCCAGGACCCAGGGGGTCGGGATCGGTGCGGGGGCGACGGTGTTCACAGTGCGTCCCAGGTTACGGAGGCGGGCGCCCGGGGGCCTCTGTCGAAAGAGGGAATCCGTGCGCCGCCTTTCGGCCCGCGAAGTGCCGTCCTGCGCCGGACGCGCGCACAGGGGGCCGGCGGCGACGGTGGAGTCGTACCGCTTCCACCATCGGAAAGGACGGGCCGAGGCCGTGTTCGTCGCCTGGAGAGACCTGAAGTTCGCCAAGGGGCGCTTCGCCCTGATGGGGACCGTCGTCGTCCTCATCACCCTGCTGGTCGGGCTGTTGTCCGGCCTGACGGCCGGCCTGGGCCGGCAGAACGTCTCCGCGATCACTTCCCTGCCCGCCGACAGGATCGCCTTCCGGGCTCCCGGCGGCGGTCAGGACCTGTCGTACTCCCACTCGACCGTCACCGAGCGGCAGTGGCGGCAGTGGTCCGGGGCCCCCGGCGTCGAAAGCGCCGAACCCCTGGGGATCACCACCACCAGGGCCACCGTCGGGGACAGGAGCGCCGGGGTCTGCGCCTTCGGCGTCCGGCCCGGCTCACGCCTCGCCCCGGACGGCGGCCGGATCAGTGACAGCGGGGCGGTGCTGTCCACCGCGGCCGCCGAGGACCTGGGGGTGGAGGACGGCGACTCCTTCACCCTGGCCGGGCAGCGGCTGAGGGTGGCCGCCGTGCGGGGCGACGCCCACTTCAGCCACACCCCGGTCATCTGGACCAGCCTCGACACCTGGCGGAGGATCGCGCCGCCCACCGGCACCGGGGACGGCGAGGGCGAGGGTCCCGCCGCCACCGTCATCGCCCTGAACACCGCGTCCGGGGCCGACGTGGCGGCCACCGACCGGCAGGCCGGCACCAGGACGGTCACCGTCGACGAGTCGCTGTCCGCGATCGGCTCCTACGCCTCCGAGAACGGGTCCCTGCAGCTGATGCGCGGCTTCCTGTTCGCCATCTCCGCCCTCGTCGTCGGGGCCTTCTTCACCGTGTGGACCATCCAGCGCAGCGGCGACGTCGCCGTGCTCAAGGCGCTCGGCGCGCCCACCTCGGGCCTCCTCAAGGACGCCCTTGGTCAGGCCGTCGTCCTGCTCGTGGGCGGCACCCTGCTCGGCACCGGTCTCGCCGCCGCCCTCGGCGCCGCCGTGGCCGGCTCGGCCGTGCCGTTCCTCCTCACCCCCGCCACCGTCCTGCTCCCCGCGGCGGTGACGATCCTGCTCGGCGTCCTCGGGGCCGCCCTGTCCGTCCGCCGCATCACCTCCGTCGACCCGCTGACCGCCCTGGGGAACGTCCGATGAGCCTGACCCTGACCGACATCACCCTCACCTACCCCGACGGCGAGGACCGCCTGACCGCTCTCGACCGGGTCGGCCTGGAGGTCCCCCGGGGCAGCCTGACCGCCGTGGTCGGGCCCTCCGGGTCCGGCAAGTCCAGCCTGCTGGCCGTCGCCGCCACCCTGATCACCCCCGACGCCGGCACCGTCACCGTCGACGGCACCGCCACCACCGGCCTGACCCGCGGCGAGCTGGCCGCACTGCGCCGCCACCGGATCGGCATCGTCTTCCAGCAGCCCAACCTGCTGCCCTCCCTCACCGCGGCCGAACAGCTCCAGGTCATGGCCCGGATCGAGGGCCGCAACCCCCGCGCCGCCCGGAGCCGCGCCCTGGCACTCCTCGACGCGGTCGGCCTGGCCGACCGGGCCGACCACCGCCCCCACCAGCTCTCCGGCGGCCAGCGCCAGCGCGTCAACATCGCCCGCGCCCTGATGAACGACCCCACCGTCCTCCTGGTCGACGAACCCACCAGCGCCCTCGACCACGAACGCGGCGCCGCCGTCATCGACCTGCTCACCCGCCTCACCCACCAACGGGCCACCGCCACCGTCCTGGTCACGCACGACCGCACCCACCTCACCGCCGCCGACCGGATCGCCGAGGTCCACGACGGCCGCCTCCACCTCCAGGCACCGGTTCGCTGAGGCGGGGGCCGTGAAGAGGGAGCGGCCTGGCACACTCCGGGGCCGACTACCGTTCACGGACTGCCCGCAGTGCGGAACGGCCTTCCAAAGGCGAACCGGACCTCCGTGTCCAGACTCCGGCCATCGGTCAGGGAGGACGCACAGTGCGGTGTGCCCGGATCTCCGACGGTTCCGCACCTCATGGGGCTTTTCCGGTACGGAGGACAGCCGGGCCTGATGTAATCGGCGGCGGACGACCGCGAATCGAGGGGGCCATCATGCAGGCCAAGGAAACGTTGTTCGCCGATCTCGTGCAGGGCCGGGCCCAGCAGTTCCAGGTACCGCTCTACCAACGGACGTACTCCTGGACCGAGAAGCACCTCAAGCAGTTGTGGAGCGACATCCTGGAACAGGCCGATCTGCTCGAGTCCGCGGAGGAGAAGTCCAGCACGCACTTCCTCGGTTCGGTCGTGCTCGCACCGTCACCTCAGAACGATGCGACGTTCTCCCGCTGGCTCGTCGTCGACGGCCAACAGCGGCTGACCACGCTGTCCCTGGCCCTGGCCGCCATCCGGGACCATGTCGCGGACACCGCGCCGATCCAGGCCCAGCGCATCGACGAGCAGTACCTGATCAATAAATGGAACAGCGGCAACGACCACCTCCGTCTGCTGCCGACGCAGGCGGACCGGCCTCAGTTCGCCGCCCACATCCGCGGCTCCCTCACCGATCAGGCCACCGGCAGCGGTGTCGCCACCGCCTATGCCTTCTTCCGCAAGAAGCTCGTCGAGGCGGACGATCCGGCGGCCCCGCAGGACGTGTTCCGCATCGAGCAGGCGATCACCTCCCGGCTCACGCTGGTGGCGGTGACCGCCGAGCGCGGCGACAACGTGCACCGCATCTTCGAGTCGCTCAACAACACCGGCCTCAAGCTGAGCCAGGCCGACCTGCTGCGCAACTACCTCTTCATGCGGCTTCCGACGCGCGGCGAGCACGTCTACGAGACCTACTGGCTCCCCCTGCAGGGCAGTCTGAGCAACGACGAGCTGGAACAGCTCATGTGGCTGCAACTGGTGCTCGAAGGAGACGACCGGGTCCGCCGTCAGGACCTGTACACCGCCCAGCAGAAGCGCTTCGAGGAGAGGAAGACGGGCGAGGCGGAGATCGAGGAGTACATCAGGGAACTGCACCGCCGCAGCGTCCACTTCCGCCGGCTGCTGCACCCCGAGGAGGAGCCCGACCCCGCAGTCCGGGCCGCGCTCCGCCGCCTGGACGCGTGGCAGGCGGCCGTCACCTACCCCGCCCTGATGCTGCTGTTCGACCGGCGCGAGCGCGGGGAAGCGGACTCCTCCGAGACCGCCCGCGCCCTGGCGTACATCGAGAGCTTCCTCGTCCGCCGGATGATCTGCCGGGTCCCGGTCAACAACCTCAACCGGATCTTCCAGGCCGTGCCCGGACAGCTCCCGCTCGACGTGCCCGTCACCGAGGGACTGCACCGGCTCCTCTCCTCCGAGAACCGCTTCTGGCCCGACGACACCGAACTGCGCGACAAGATCAGGAAGGCGCCGTTCTACCAGTACGGCCGGTGGCAGCAGCGCAAACTGGTGCTGCAACGGCTGGAGGAGAGCTACGGGCATCCCGAACCCGTCGACTTCGCCGCCGCGCAGCTCACCATCGAGCACGTCATGCCGCAGTCGCCCGGTGACGAGTGGCTGCGTGCACTGAGCGAGGAGGCGGACGGCGAGGAGACCTCGGAGGAACTGCACGCCCTGTTCCAGCACACCCTCGGCAACCTGACGCTCACCGCGGTCAACGCGGAGCTGTCCAACCACCCCTTCGAGCGCAAACAGGACCTGCTGCGGGGCAGCCACCTGGAGATGAACCGCCGCATCGCCGCCACCGAACGCTGGGGCGTGCGCGAGATCCTGGCCCGTGCCGATGAACTCGCCGACCGCGCGATCGCGTTGTGGCCGGCCCCGCTGCGCGGAGTCGGCCGCGCGGAACGCAGCCGCGACTGGCAGCTCGCCCACCAGGTCCTCGCCGCGCTCCCCCACGGCACCTGGACCTCGTACGGCGACCTCGCCGCGTTCCTCGGCTCCGGCGCACAGGCCGTGGGCAACCACCTGGCCAACACCCCCGGAGTGGTCAACGCGTACCGCGTCCTCACCTCCGAGGGCAAGGTCTCCGACGGCTTCCGGTGGGCGACGCCCCAGAAGGCGGGAAGCGACGACGTCCGCGCCCGGCTGGCCGCCGACGGCGTCCGCTTCACGGCCACCGGGGCCGGAGACCCGGCCCAGCGGCTCACCGCCGACGCTCTCGCCGCGCTGCTCGCCGGCACGGACGACGACCGGGCGGACGGCGAGGACACCGCTCAGGACGGCACCGCGGGAACGCCGGGAGAGGAAACCCGCTCCGAACGGTTCTTCCGCCAGCTCGCCGCGGACGACTCCCCCGAGACCGTCGAAGCGGTCCGCGCGCTCTTCGCCCACTGGGAGGCACTGGGCGGCTGGATCGGCCACGGCGCGGGACACGTCACCACGAGCGCGTACCTCATGCTCGGCGAGGCGGGCGGCCCCGGTCGCGGCATCTGGCCGATGACGCTCTACCCGGGCGCCGGGCGCGGGGGCACGGCGGAGGTGGTGTTCCAGTACCTCGCCGCGCGGGAGCCGTTCACCGACCGCGCGCTGCGCGCCGAACTCCTCACCCGCCTCAACACTCTGGACGGTGTCGACCTCCCGGAGGGCAAGCTGGAGCTGCGTCCCAACCTCCGGCTGTCCCTGCTGGAGAAGGACCGCAACCGAGAGCTGCTCACCGAGACGCTGACGTGGTTCCGGGACCGCTGGGAGGGCCGGGGCACGTCCTGAGGACGGGCCGGCCGACGGCTGGGCTGTGGTGAGCAGGGCGGGCGGGGCACCGATGGCAGAGTGCCCTTGCCCTGCCTACCGCCCTGTCCGGGCAGCCCGCCGGGCGCACTCCGCCCACACCGTCTTGCCGCCCGGGTGATGGGGCTCGCAGCCCCAGGCGTCGGCGAGCGAGGCGACGAGGAGCAGGCCCCGTCCGGACTCGCCGTCGGCATCGGCGACCGGGGTCGGGGCGGGCAGGCGTTCGCCCCGTGCGTCGGTGACCTCGATCCGCAGGGTGGCGGGGGTCAGGGCGAGGGCGAGACGTGCGTTCCTGCCGCGTACCCGGCCGTGCAGGGCCGCGTTGGCGGTCAGTTCGGCGATGAGGAGGGAGGCCGTGGCCGTGCTGTCGTCGTCGGCGGGCTCCGACCGCCCCTGCTGTGCGGCGAGCCAGCGCTCGGCCGCATGGCGTGCGGTGTGCGCGCCGTGCGCCGTGGTGGGAAACATGGTGCGGAAGTGGGCTGTGCCGACGGTCGGTTCACCGGGTGCGGTGACGGTTTCCTGAGTCACATCACCGAGGGTGACCGGTTCGTCCTACTGTGTGGAGCACTCCGGGCGGTACGCAGGGTGACTGTCCTGGGACAGACAGTGTGATGTACGGGTGTACGGCCGTGTCCCGGCCGGGCTTTCGCCGGTTCGTCCTCTGCACAAGGAACAGGGTGGTGGTACGGCATGGCAGCGCAGCCGGGTACGGGGGTTCCCGCGGGCGACGAGGCGGACGGCACGGACGAGGTCGCGGACCTGTTCCGGGCCCTCGGCCGACAGATCAAGGTGGCCCGGGAGCGGGCCGGGCTGAGTCAGAAGGAGCTGGGTGACCGGCTCGGGTACGGCGAGGAGACGATCTCGTCGGTCGAGCGGGCACGGCGAACGCCTCAGCCCGAACTGCTCGTCGCAGTGGACCAGTTGCTGGACTGCGGGGGCCTGCTCGCGTCCGCGGCGGAAGACGTGGAACGGGCGAAGACCCGGCGGAGGGTGCGGCATCCGGAGTGGTTCCGGAATTACGCGCGGTTGGAGGCGGAGGCGGTCGAGCTGCACGACTACAGCTCGCTCGCGATCCCCGGGCTCCTTCAGACGGAGGCTCACGCACATGTCGTATTCGGCACCCGCCAGCCCCTGTTGGACGAGACGACCGTCGAACAGCGCGTGGCCGCACGGCTGGACCGCCAGCAGATCTTCGACCGCTGGCCTCCGCCGTTCACCACCTTCACCATCGAGGAATCAGTATTGCGTCGGCCGCTCGGCGGATGGAACGTTCATCGGGAGCAACTTGAAGCGCTGCTGAGGTTCGGCAGGCTACGCAGTGTGGAGTTCCAGGTGCTGCCGACGGAACGCAAGGAACATCCCAGCCTGGGTGGGCCGTTCATCCTGCTCACTCCGAAGGGCAAGCCCCAGGTGGCATATCTGGAAGTGCAGCACGTCAGCCGTCTCATCACGGATCCGGACGAGGTACGTATCCTTGCCGCGCGCTACGGCAGCATCAGGGCGCAGGCGCTCACGCCAGAAGAGTCACTGACCTTGATCGAGAAGATGCTGGGAGACCAATGAACACTGAACAGGACGCACGGCTGGATTGGTTCAAGAGCAGCTACAGCAGCGGCGAAGGAGGGGCGTGCGTCGAGGTCGCCGCCGACGCGACCCTCATACGTGTACGGGACTCCAAGGAGCCCGGTGGCCCTCGGCTCGCGTTCGCGCGGGGCGCATGGGCCGGGTTCGTCGCGGATCTGGGGCGGGACCGGGTCTGACCTGCAGCGCCCTGGACCGTGGCGCTCAGGCCCTTCCTGGCACGACCCTCCCCCGGTGGCGGTGGCGGCACCGTCCGGCTCCGCCACCGGTCGCCCGAAAAGGGGCCCTGCACGGCGTGACGGCTCCGGGCCGGACGGGCCC
>NZ_LIRG01000620.1 GCF_001419695.1 Streptomyces prasinopilosus | reverse complement strand
TCCGGCGGGCAGCGGCAGCGTCTCGCACTGGCCCGCGCGGTGGTCGGGCAGCCCGAGTTCCTGGTGCTGGACGATCCGCTGTCCGCGCTCGACGTGCACACGGAGGCCGCGGTCGAGGCCGCCCTGCGCCGGGTGCTCGCGGACACCACGGCCCTGATCGTGGCGCACCGCCCGTCCACGGTGCTGCTGGCCGACCGCGTCGCCCTGCTCTCCGGCGGCCGGATCACGGCGGTCGGCACCCACCACGAGCTGCTGCGCACCAACGCGGAGTACGCCCACCTCATGGCCGGCGATCCGGTGGCGGACCGGCCGGAACAGGAGAACCGGCGATGACGGCGGCCCCCACCGCACCCGCCCGCGGCGAGGACGACGAGGACGGCAGGGACGAGGGGCCGCGGACCCCGGAGGGCGGCGACCTCTTCGACCGGGACGTCCTGCCCGCTCCCCCGGGCGCGACCGGTGCCCTGCTGCGTTCCCTGCTGGCGCCGCTGCGCGGCCGGGTCGCCCTGACGGCGCTCCTGCTGCTGCTCCAGCAGGCGGCGGTGCAGGCGGGCCCGCTGCTGGTGGCGTACGCGATCGACCGGGGCGTGCCCGCGTTCCGGTCCGCCGACCACGGGCCGCTGGTCGCGGTCGCGGTGGGCTACCTGCTGTGCGCGGCGGCGGGCGGCGCGCTGCAGTACGCGTTCATCGACGCCTCCGCGCGGGTCAGCCAGGACGTGCTGCTGGACCTGCGGGGCCGGATCTTCCGGCACGCGCAGGCGCTCAGCGTCGACTTCCACGAGCGGTACACCTCGGGCCGGCTCATCTCCCGTTCCACCACGGACGTCGAGTCGCTGCGGGAGCTGCTGGAGGAGGGGCTGCAGGAACTGGTGACGGTCATCGTGTCCTGCGTCTACATCTCGGTGCTGCTGCTCTGGCTGGACCTCGGGCTCGGCGCGGTGGCGGCGGCGTCCTTCGTCCCGTTGTACGCCCTCGTGCGGTCGTACCGGCGGCGGGTCTCCGAGGTGTACCGGCAGCGGTCCACGGCGATCGCCGCGGTGATCGTGAAGTTCGTCGAGACGATGAACGGCATCCGCCCGGTGCGCGCCTTCCGCCGCGAGTCCGTCAACGACGCCGCGTTCCGGGAGCTGAACCGGCGGCACGAGCGGACCAACGGCGACGCGCTGCTCGAGATGGCCCGCTATGTCGTGGGCTCGCGGGTGACCGCCAACACGACGGTCGCGCTGGTCGTGCTGTGGGGTGCGCACCGGGTGGCGGAGGGGACGCTCGCGCTCGGTGTGCTGGCGGCGGCGGTGCTGTACCTGCGGCGCCTGTACGACCCGATCGACCGGCTGGGCATGTTCCTCAACGCCTACCAGTCGGCGGCGGCCTCGCTGGAGAAGATCGCCGGTCTGCTGGCCCAGGTGCCGTCCGTGCCGGAGCCGGTGTCCCCCCGTGAGCTGCCGGAGCGGCGGTCGGGGCGCCCGGGGCGCGAGGTCGTCTTCGACGGGGTCCGGTTCGCGTACCGCACCGGGGGCGAGGTGCTGCCCCGTTTCGACCTGGCGCTCCCCGCCGGGCAGACCGTCGCGCTGGTCGGCTCGACCGGCGCGGGCAAGTCGACGCTGGCGAAGCTGCTCGCCCGCTTCTACGACCCCACCGACGGCCGGGTCCTGCTCGACGGCGTCGACCTGCGCGACCTGCCGGGGTCCGAGCTGCGGCGCGGGGTGGTCATGGTGACGCAGGAGGCGTTCCTGTTCTCCGGCACGGTCGCCGAGAACATCGCCCTCGGCCGCCCGGACGCCGGCCGCGCGGAGATCGAGCGGGCGGCCAAGGAGATCGGCGCCCACGACTTCATCGCCTCCCTCCCGGACGGCTACGACACCGACGTGCGCAAGCGGGGCGGCCGCATCTCGGCCGGTCAGCGTCAGCTCGTGGCGTTCGCGAGGGCGCTGCTCGCCGATCCCGCCGTGCTGATCCTGGACGAGGCGACCAGTTCGCTGGACGTCCCCGGGGAGCGGGCGGTGCAGCGCGCGATGGCGACGGTGCTGCGGGGCCGTACGGCGGTGGTGATCGCCCACCGCCTGTCCACCGTGGAGATCGCGGACCGGGTCCTGGTGATGGAGCACGGCCGGATCGTCGAGGACGGCACCCCGGCCGAACTCGTCGCGGGCACGGGCCGCTTCGCGGACCTGCACCGGGCCTGGCGGGACAGCCTGGTGTAACGGGGGATCCCCCCGGCCGGGGCGCCGGGGGGATCCCCCGTTACACCAGGCTGTCCCGCCAGGCCC
>NZ_LIRG01000062.1 GCF_001419695.1 Streptomyces prasinopilosus | reverse complement strand
CGGCCTTCCCGGATCCGGCCTTCCCGGCCGACCGCTCGGCGGCCGGCTGCCGCGCGGCCGCCTCGTCCGCCCGTGCCCTCGCCGTCGCCTTCACGTCCTTCCGGGACTTCCCGGCGGGCACGGCTCCGCCGGACGCCGACTGCTGTACGGCGGTCTTCTTCGCCACCATGGCCGCGGCCCCTTTTCACCTGCTGTGCTCTCACGCGCGAATCGTGCTGGGACGATAAATCGACTCGGGGCCCGCGGCAACGGGGCGCACCGCCCGATTCGCCCTCCCCCGGACGCCGCGCGGCGGACCCTCCTGCGTTGTGCCCAGCTCCCCGCCGGGTATGCCCCCGAGCCGGACGCCGCGAGATCCGCACACCCGCACCGCGCCATTCGGCGGTACGTCCCTCCTCCGGCGGCTCGTGCGGCACGCCCGCGGGAGTCCGCCCGGGCCCCGCCCCCGGTCCGCGGGAAACCGGTCGGCCGCTGCCCGCTGCGCGCCGTACACTGGGCCCAGCGAGAAGCGTGGATGGGGACGAGTAGCGGCGTACGCAGCCCAGAGCGACCCGGGGACGGTGTGAGCCCGGGGGCGAGCGCGACGCGAAGATCACCCCGGAGCCGCCGGAGGAAAGCCGCAGCCCGACAGCGACGGCGAGTAGAACCGGCATCGCGACCCCAATGAGGGGGCTCACCGGCGCACACGGCGCACCGGGGAGCCAAGGAGGGTGGTACCGCGGGAGCGCGCCGACGGCGGCGCAGGGATCGACACGGCTCTCGTCCCTCCGGACGGAAGGCAGCAAGTCCGCCGGAGGAAGCCCGCTGATGACAACGCCGATGTACCGACAGGTGCCAGCCCAGGTCGACCTGCCCGCCCTCGAGCACGCGGTGCTCGACTTCTGGCGGGAACAGAAGATCTTCGCCAAGAGCCTGGAGCAGTCCGAGGGCCGCCCCGAGTGGGTGTTCTACGAGGGTCCGCCCACCGCCAACGGCATGCCGGGCGCCCACCACATCGAGGCACGCGTCTTCAAGGACGTCTTCCCCCGCTTCCGCACCATGCGCGGCTACCACGTGGGCCGCAAGGCCGGCTGGGACTGCCACGGGCTCCCGGTGGAGCTGGCGGTGGAGAAGGAACTCGGCTTCTCCGGCAAGCAGGACATCGAGGCGTACGGCATCGCCGAGTTCAACGCCAGGTGCCGCGAGTCGGTGACCCGCCACACCGACGCCTTCGAGGAGCTCACGACCCGCATGGGGTACTGGGCCGACCTCCAGGACCCGTACCGCACGATGGACCCGGAGTACATCGAGTCCGTCTGGTGGTCGCTGAAGGAGATCTTCGGCAAGGGCCTGCTGGTCCAGGACCACCGCGTCGCCCCCTGGTGCCCCCGCTGCGGCACCGGCCTGTCCGACCACGAGCTGGCGCAGGGCTACGAGACGGTCGTCGACCCGTCCGTCTACGTCCGCTTCCCGCTCACCTCCGGCCCGCTGGCCGGCGAGGCCGCGCTCCTGGTGTGGACGACCACGCCGTGGACGCTGGTGTCCAACACCGCGGTCGCCGCGCACCCCGAGGTCGCCTACGTCGTCGCGACGAACGGCGAGGAGAAGGTCGTCGTCGCCGAGCCGCTGGTGGCCAAGGCCCTCGGCGAGGGCTGGGAGACCACCGGCGAGACCTTCACCGGCGCCGAGATGGAGCGCTGGACCTACCGGCGCCCCTTCGAGCTCGTCGCGTTCCCCGAGCCGGCCCACTACGTCGTCAACGCCGACTACGTCACCACCGAGGACGGCACGGGTCTGGTCCACCAGTCGCCCGCCTTCGGTGAGGACGACCTCAGGGTCTGCCGCTCCTACGGCCTGCCCGTGGTGAACCCGGTCCGCCCGGACGGCACCTTCGAGGAGGACGTCCCGTTGGTCGGCGGTGTCTTCTTCAAGAAGGCCGACGAGAAGCTGACCGAGGACCTGGCCGAGCGGGGCCTGCTGTTCAGGCACATCCCGTACGAGCACAGCTACCCGCACTGCTGGCGCTGCCACACCGCGCTGCTCTACTACGCGCAGCCCTCCTGGTACATCCGCACCACGGCCGTCAAGGACCGCCTGCTCGAGGAGAACGAGGGCACCAACTGGTTCCCGGACTCCGTCAAGCACGGCCGGTACGGCGACTGGCTGGACAACAACATCGACTGGGCGCTGTCCCGCAACCGCTACTGGGGCACCCCGCTGCCGATCTGGCGCTGCGAGGACGACCACCTCACCTGCGTCGGCTCGCTCGCCGAGCTGACCGGGCTGACCGGCACCGACCAGTCGGGCCTCGACCCGCACCGCCCGTTCATCGACGAGGTCGTCTTCTCCTGCCCGCAGGACGGCTGCGGGAAGACGGCCACGCGCGTGCCCGAGGTCATCGACGCCTGGTACGACTCGGGTTCGATGCCGTTCGCCCAGTGGGGCTACCCGCACAAGAACAGGGAACTGTTCGAGAGCCGGTACCCGGCGCAGTTCATCTGCGAGGCCATCGACCAGACCCGCGGCTGGTTCTACACGCTGATGGCGGTCGGCACCCTGGTCTTCGACAAGTCCTCGTACGAGAACGTCGTCTGCCTCGGCCACATCCTCGCCGAGGACGGCCGCAAGATGTCCAAGCACCTGGGCAACACCCTGGACCCGGTCCCGCTGATGGACCGGCACGGCGCGGACGCGGTCCGCTGGTTCATGGCGGCCGGCGGTTCCCCGTGGGCGGCCCGCCGGGTGGGCCACGGCACCATCCAGGAGGTCGTCCGCAAGACGCTGCTGACGTACTGGAACACCGTCGCCTTCCAGGCCCTGTACGCGCGCACGTCCGGCTGGGCCCCCTCCGCGGCCGACCCGGCCCCTGCCGACCGCCCGGTGCTCGACCGCTGGCTCCTGTCCGAGCTGCACACCCTCACCGACCAGGTGACCCGGGCGCTGGAGGGCTTCGACACCCAGCGGGCCGGCAAGCTGCTGTCCGCGTTCGTCGACGACCTGTCCAACTGGTACGTCCGCCGCTCCCGGCGCCGCTTCTGGCAGGGCGACAAGGCCGCGCTGCGCACCCTGCACGAGGTCGTCGGGACGGTCACCCAGCTGATGGCCCCGCTGACCCCGTTCATCACCGAGCGGGTCTGGCAGGACCTGGTCGTGCCGGTCACCCCGGGCGCCCCGGAGTCGGTCCACCTGTCCTCCTGGCCCGAGGCGGACCTGACGGCGATCGACCCGGAGCTGTCGAAACAGATGGTGCTGGTGCGCCGCCTGGTGGAGCTGGGCCGGGCCACCCGGGCGGAGTCGGGCGTCAAGACCCGCCAGCCGCTCAGGCGCGCCCTGATCGCGGCGAGCGGTTTCGGCGCCCTCGACACCGAGCTGCGCGCGCAGATCACCGAGGAGCTGAACGTCGAGTCCCTGGCGTCCCTGTCCGAGGTGGGCGGCTCGCTGGTGGACACGACGGCCAAGGCCAACTTCCGCGCCCTGGGCAAGCGGTTCGGCAAGCGCGTCCAGGACGTCGCCCGGGCCGTCGCGGCCGCGGACGCCGCCGCGCTCTCCCTGGCCCTGCGCGAGGGCACCGCCTCCGTGGAGGTCGACGGTGAGACGATCACCCTCGCCCCGGACGAGGTGATCATCACGGAGACCCCGCGGGAGGGCTGGTCGGTGGCGTCCGACGCCGGTGCCACGGTCGCCCTGGACCTGGAGATCACCGAGGAGCTGCGCCGCGCCGGCCTGGCCCGGGACGCGATCCGGCTGATCCAGGAGGCCCGCAAGAACAGCGGCCTCGACGTGGCCGACCGGATCGCCCTGCGCTGGACGTCGACGGAGGACGCCACCGTCGCGGCCCTGACCGAGCACGCCGGCCTCATCGCCGACGAGGTCCTCGCCGTGGCCTTCGTGAACGAGCAGGACGCCCGGGACGAGGCGGACGGCGGCTACGGGCAGCCGTTCACCGACGAGGGCCTGTCCCTGACCTTCCGCCTCCGCAAGGCGTGAGGTCCAGGGGGTAGGCACGCCGGCGCGTCCCGCGCCGCCCGGGGCCCGGGCCCGCCGAGAGGAATCCGGCGGGCCCGGGCCCTTCGGCGTCGCGCCCCGCGGACCACCGCCCCGCGCCCCGGACGACCGCCGCGACCGGTCACCACCACCGCAACCGGCGCAACCGGCGCGAGGTGCCCCCGGCACGCGCAGCACGAGGGCGGGGCCCCGGGTTCTCGAACCCGGGGCCCCGCCCTGAACACTGCCGGCCGCTACGCCGTACTCATGGCCATCAGGCCGTCAGTTGTCGTCCTCGTCGATCAGGAACCCGCGCATCGGCGAGGGCGCCTGGCCCATCGGCGACGGCCCCTGCGGACGCACCGGCGCCATGGGCTGGGTCATCGCCGGCTGCATCTGCTGCTGGCCGCCACCGTAGGACGGGCCGGACTGGCCGGGGCCGCCCATCTGCTGGTTGCCGCCGTAGGACGGCGCACCGGCACCGGCC
>NZ_LIRG01000619.1 GCF_001419695.1 Streptomyces prasinopilosus | reverse complement strand
CTCCTCCCCCGGCCCGGCCCGCCGCTTCCGGAACCGGACCGCGCGCCCCCCACCGGGTGGAGCCCCGGGGCCGGCGGCCACGCGCCGGGGCACGGCGCCGGGCCCCGGGAGCCCGGCCTGGCCCGGACGGCGGGTCCTACGCCTCCGCGGGGTGCCGTACGGTCGCGCGGACCCAGTCCACGATCGACGCGGTCGTGGCTCCCGGAGTGAAGATCGCCGCGACGCCCTTCTCCTTCAGCGGCGCGATGTCCGCCTCGGGGATGATCCCGCCGCCGAAGACCAGGATGTCCGCGGCGTCCCGCTCCTTGAGCAGGTCGATCACGGCCGCGAAGAGCGTGTTGTGCGCACCGGAGAGGATGGACAGGCCGATCGCGTCGGCGTCCTCCTGGATCGCGGTGTCGACGACCTGCTCGGGGGTCTGGTGAAGCCCGGTGTAGATGACCTCCATACCGGCGTCGCGCAGGGCGCGCGCGATCACCTTGGCCCCGCGGTCGTGGCCGTCGAGTCCCGGCTTGGCCACCACCACGCGGATCGGACCGGCTGTCGCACCCATCACTGCCTCCATGAAGCGCCTCCATCCCTCCGTACCGACACGTACCGCACACGTCAGTCGCCCGGTACCCCTCGCGGACACCGGACACTCCGCCGCCCGCCACCCGCCGCGCCGACTGCGCCACCGCGGTACGGGCACTCCCGCCCGGACCGGCCGGGGAAGTGAACGAACGTTATCTCCAGCATCCCGCAACCGGCGGTTTCACGGTGCGGACCGAGGGGGAAATCACACAGAGGGACACGTTCACCGCGCACCGTTCCGGGATCTCGGGATCCGAACCTCCCGCCCATGCGTCACACGGGCATCAGTGGGAACATGCGCATAAGGGATTTCGCGACGAGGTCGCCGTACGCCGCGGCCGTACCAAGCGCCTTCCGCGCGCGGCACCGACCGCTTTCGCCGCGACGCCCCGTGAGGGCACATGGGGGACAGAGCCGTCCCTCCGCGTGCCGACAGGAGGTCGGCCATGAAGGTCACGGAGGCAGCGCTCCCCTTTCTGCCGCTCTGTCGGCGCCTGGTGCCGAACCGGCCGGCGATCCTCTCCACCGCCCTGCTGAAGGCCACCGCCCTGGAACTCGCGATCCTCGCGGGCCACGCCCTCCTCTACCCCGTCGGCATGGCACAGGAGCGGCGGGGCACGGTCCTCGAACCCCCCGCGCCGGAGGGCACCGCGAAGCTGCCGACGGAGGCCCGGCCCCCGGTCGTGCTGCTGCACGGATTCATCGACAACCGCTCGGTGTTCATGCTGCTGCGCCGCAGCCTCGCCCAGCACGGCAGGCAGCGGATCGAGTCGCTCAACTACTCTCCGCTGACGTGCGACATCCGCGTCGCGGCCGAACTGCTGGGCCGACACATAGAAGAGATGTGCGAGCGCACCGGCAGCAGCCGGGTCGATGTCGTCGGGCACAGCCTCGGAGGACTGATCGGGCGGTACTACGTGCAGCGCCTGGGCGGTGACCACCGCGTACGGACCCTGGTCACGCTGGGCACCCCGCACTCCGGCACCCGCGTCGCGCCCCTGGCCAACGCGCACCCGATCGTGCGCCAGATGCGGCCCGGCTCACCCGTGATCGAGGAACTCACCCGTCCCGCGCCCGGGTGCCGCACGCACTTCGTCGCCTTCTGGAGCGACCTCGACCACATCATGGACCCTCTGGAAGCGGCCCGGATCGAGCACCGGGACCTCCTCACGCAGAACGTGCAGGTGAGCGGCGTCGGCCACCTCGCCCTGCCCGTGCACCCCGCCGTCGCCTCCGGCATACGGCAGGCGCTGGACACGGCACGCCCCGGGGAGCCGGCCGCCGGTCGCGCGCGGACCGCCTGACGCGGACCGTCCCGCCCCTCCGTCCCGCCCCTGAGGCCCGCCTTCGCGGCCCGGGCCGACACGCCCGGCTCCTTCACCCTCGTCAGTCATGGCGGCATCACGGGCCGGCCCGAACAACGGCAGCACCATCCAGCCGACTTGGGGCAGGAACCCCGGCCATTCTCGAACTGATTTCGAACACAAAACCAAGACCCTGCCTAACCGCCGCCAAAACGCAACCGAATGCCCGTTTCCTGCGCGCGTGAAACCTGCAGAAGATTGTCGCGCCCGCATACCGCCGGGTACAGTCGCCGCACTGCTCTGGCAGCCCCTGTTGTCGAGGCGAAAGAGAAGTTGGTGAACGACCGTCACCCGTCGGGGACCATGGCCCCGGCCCCGGCTTCCGACACCTCGTCGGCGCACTACGCGTCGTACGGCACCCCGGAAGCCCAGTACGGCGACTTCACCCTGTACGGCGGATACGACGCCACCGGTTCCGCCCTCACGGGCCCGGAAGCCGACGGCCACTCCGCCACGGCCTTCTCCGCCGACCCCCTCTTCGCCGGCCTCCCCGGCGACCACGCCCAGGGGACGTATGCCACCGGGGACATCACCGGGACCTGGTCCGCCGCGGGTCACGACACCGCGCACTACGACGCGTACGCGACCCCGCAGCAGGCCGACTACGGCACCGGCGGCTACGACACGACCGCCTGGACCGCCGGACAGCAGCCGCCGGAGATGCCGCAGCAGGCCGCGGCCCCCGACGCGGGCGACCCGTGGGAATCCGGGGCGTGGCCGCGGCCCGACCAGGCCCAGAACCCCGCCGACCCGACCCAGCAGTGGTACTGGGGCACCCACACCTTCGACACCGGGGCCTACGACGCCGCGCAGTGGAACTCCGACGGCAGTGCGGTCGCCCCGGCCCCGGACGCCTACGAACACCAGGCCGTGCCCTTCGACCAGCAGGCCACGGCCACGTTCGAGCAGCATCCCGCTCCCCCGGAGACCGCCGCCCCGGACCTCGATCCGCAGGGATCCGGTCACTCCGCCCATGACTCCTACGCACAGGAGTCCTACGGCCGGGACGCCTACGAGCAGGGGTCGCACGGAACGGACCCTTACGAGAACGTCCGCGATGATCCGTACAGGTCCCCGCAGGACGCCCCGGGTGACACTGGTGAGCTGCCCGCGGTACCTCTTCTGCTCGACGGCCAGGAGGAGTCGGTCCCGGTCCTCGTCCCGGCGCCGCGCGCGGCGACGCGTGGCGGGTCCCGTGCCCGCCGCCGTACGCCGGCCAAGCGCTCCGCGCTGCTGACGGTGGCCGTGCCCTCGGCGTGCGTCATGGGTGTCGCGGGTATCGCGGCGGCCTCGGTCGGCGACCTCGCGGAGGAGAGCGGCGGTCAGGAGACCACGAAGGCCGCCGCGGACACGCCGCTGGTGCAGCCCGCCGTGGCCAACAACCAGCTCGACACCCAGCTCGAGAGCCTTTCCGCCGGGGCGGGCGACTTCGCCGACCGGGCCAGCCGCACCCAGGAACGCATCGACCTGAAGGCGCAGCAGGTGGCCGACCGCAAGGCGGCGGCCGAGGAGGCGGCCCGCCAGGAGCGGCTGCGTCCGAAGTTCGCGCTCCCCGTCGCGCAGCACGGTCTCAGCGCCTACTACGGGCAGTCCGGCATCAACTGGATGTCCATGCACACCGGCATCGACTTCCCCGTCTCGTACGGCGCGACGGTGATGGCCGCGACCGACGGCACGGTCCGCACCCAGTACAACAGCGCCTACGGCAACATGATGATCGTGACGGCGATGGACGGCACGGAGACCTGGTACTGCCACCTCTCCAGCTACCAGGTCGCCTCCGGCACGGCGGTGAAGGCCGGTCAGCCGATCGCGTTCTCGGGCAACTCGGGCAACTCGACCGGCCCGCACCTCCACTTCGAGGTCCGCCCGGCCGGCGGATCGGCGATCGACCCCCTGGCGTGGTTCCGCAGCCACGGCCTCGAACCGTCGTAGGACCGTCCGGCCGCCGCACCCGCCCCGTCGCACCCGTCCCGGGGCAGGGATCCCCGCCTCTCCCGGTGCCTCACTCGTGAGCCCCCGCCGCTCCGTGGCGGCGAGGGCTCCCGGACGTGCCGGACTTCCCCGGCCGTCCCTTCTCGCCCTACAGCTTCTCGACCGGCGCGTACCGCAGCAGCAGCCGCTTCGGCTTGGTGTCCCCGAAGTCGATCATCGCCTCCGCGTTGCCGCCCGTGCCCTTCATCGCGACGACGGTGCCGAGCCCGAACTGGTCGTGCGTGACCCGGTCCCCGACCGCCAGCGACACCACCGGCTTCTCCGCGGCCCGGCGCGTGGCGAAGCCGGACGCGCCGGACGCCGACGAGCGGGACCGGGACGACGACAGCGAGGCCGCCACCCCGGACACCGGTCCGGAGGACACGGGCCCGGTCGCACCCGTCCGCTTCCACTCCAGGTGGGCGGCCGGGATCTCC
Source organism: Streptomyces prasinopilosus (assembly GCF_001419695.1). GTDB lineage: Bacteria > Actinomycetota > Actinomycetes > Streptomycetales > Streptomycetaceae > Streptomyces > Streptomyces prasinopilosus. The sequence continues at coordinate 2,656 of NZ_LIRG01000619.1, read as the reverse complement.
TCCAGGAAACGCGAAGGCGGGTTGTACGACGGCTGTCCCCAGGCGCTGCGCAGCGTGGACCGGGTGAGGTACAGCCGCTCGCGCGCACGCGTGATGCCGACGTACGCCAGGCGCCGTTCCTCCTCCAGTTCCTTGGTCTGCCCCAGGGCCCGCATGTGCGGGAAGACGCCGTCCTCCATGCCGGTCAGGAAGACGACCGGGAACTCCAGGCCCTTGGCGGTGTGCAGGGTCATCAGGGTGATGACGCCGGAACCGTCCTCGTCCTCGTCGGGGATCTGGTCGGAGTCGGCGACCAGCGCGACCTGCTCCAGGAAGTCGGCCAGCGTGCCTCCCGGGGCGGCGGCCCCCGGCGTCTCCGCGCCCCTACCGCGCTCCTGCTCGAACTCCAGGGCGACGGCGGCGAGTTCCTGGAGGTTCTCGATCCGGGTCTCGTCCTGCGGATCGGTGGACGCCTGCAACTCGGCGAGGTAACCCGTACGTTCCAGGACCGCCTCCAGCACGGTCGCCGGGCCCGCGCCGGACTCGACGATCGTGCGGAGGTCCTCCATCAGCGTGTTGAACCGCTTGACCGCGTTCGTGGAGCGGGCGGCCATGCCGTACGCCTCGTCGACGCGCTTCAGGGCCTGGGGGAAACTGATCTTCTCCCGCTGGGAGAGGGCGTCGATCATGGCTTCCGCGCGGTCGCCGATGCCCCGCTTGGGGACGTTGAGGATCCGGCGCAGCGGCACCGAGTCCTCGGGGTTGGCGAGCACCCGGAGGTAGGCCAGGACGTCCCGGACCTCCTTGCGCTCGTAGAAGCGGACCCCGCCGACGACCTTGTAGGGCAGGCCCACCCGGATGAAGACCTCTTCGAAGACGCGGGACTGGGCGTTGGTGCGGTAGAAGACGGCGACGTCTCCGGCCTTGGCCTCGCCCGCGTCCGTGAGGCGGTCGATCTCGTCGGAGACGAACTGGGCCTCGTCGTGCTCGGTGTCGGCGACGTATCCGGTGATCCGCGCGCCGGCGCCCGCGTTGGTCCACAGGTTCTTGGGGCGGCGGGACTCGTTGCGCTCGATGACGGCGTTGGCGGCGCTGAGGATCGTCTGCGTGGAACGGTAGTTCTGCTCCAGCAGGATCGTCGTCGCGTTCGGGTAGTCCTCCTCGAACTGGAGGATGTTGCGGATGGTCGCCCCGCGGAAGGCGTAGATCGACTGGTCGGCGTCGCCCACCACGCACAGTTCGGCGGGCGGCAGGGCGTCCGCGGCCGGCGGCGCTCCGGCGGGGTCCTCTCCGGTGCCGACGAGTTCACGCACGAGGGCGTACTGGGCGTGGTTGGTGTCCTGGTACTCGTCCACCAGGACGTGCCGGAAACGGCGGCGGTAGTGGTCGGCGACGTCCGGGAAGGCCCGCAGCAGGTTGACCGTGGTCATGATCAGGTCGTCGAAGTCGAGCGCGTTGGCCTCGCGCAGCCTCGACTGGTAGAGCGCGTAGGCCTGGGCGAGAGTCTTCTCGAAGCCGTCCGCCGCCTGTGCGGCGAAGTCCTCCTCGTCGATCAGCTCGTTCTTCAGGTTGCTGATCTTGGCGCTGAAGGACTTGGGCGGGAAGCGCTTCGGGTCGAGGTCCAGGTCGCGGCAGACCAGGGCCATCAGGCGCTTGGAGTCGGCGGCGTCGTAGATGGAGAACGACGACGTGAAGCCGAGCTTCTTGCTCTCCCGGCGCAGGATGCGCACACAGGCGCTGTGGAACGTCATCACCCACATCGCGCTCGCGCGCGGGCCGACGAGCTGCTCGACGCGCTCCTTCATCTCGCCGGCGGCCTTGTTGGTGAAGGTGATCGCGAGGATCTGGCCCGGGTGGACGCTCCGCGCGGCGAGCAGGTACGCGATGCGGTGCGTGAGCACCCGGGTCTTCCCGGAACCGGCGCCGGCCACGATGAGCAGGGGGGAGCCGGAGTGCGCGACGGCGGCGCGCTGGTTGTCGTTCAGCCCTTCCAGGAGGGCCGCGGGGTCCAGCACCGGGCGGGGGGCGCCGTCGCGGTAGTGGGTGTCCCGGTCCGGCGGCACGTCGAACTTCCCGTCGAACAGATCGTCCGGAACCTGTTCCGGCTCGTGATCGTCCTCGGGTGGCGGCGGCGGTTCGTCCGCGGGGCCGCGCCGGGCCTGGAGGTCCGCCAGGAAGCTGTCGTCAAAGAGGCTGCTCATCGCCCTCCGAGTCTAGGACGCTCCACCGACAACCCGCGGCCACCCCGGGAACATCCCCGTATTCCGGCGACCGCCGGCGCCCCGTGTCCGGCGACCGGACACGCCTCCACTCTCGAGGACCGCCCCCTCACCCTGGGTGACGTGACGAAGAAGGTCACGAAAACGTATCGGGCATATCACCCGTCAACCTTCACACGAAGCACATGGGTTGGCTACGGTTCGGGCGGGCCGTGCGACCCCCACCGGCGAACCCCGCCGGGCGAGCGGCCTCCGCCGCATCCGGCGCCGCCGCCGCGGCGGCCGGAGCCGGGACCCACCGGGAACCCGGGGTGAACCGGCCCGCTCCCTCCCGGCGCGCGGTCAAGGTCTGCGGGCTCTTCAAGGTCTTCGAGGTCACGAAAAGGTCACCGGTGCGGGCAGAGGCACCACACTAACGGGGCATTGCGGGTCGACCCGCCCGATGGAGCCAAGAAGAG
>NZ_LIRG01000618.1 GCF_001419695.1 Streptomyces prasinopilosus | reverse complement strand
CGCCGTGCCGTCCGGCGCCGGTGGTGGCCTCGGGGTCGGAGCGGCCGACGAGGTCGCCCGCGACCTGTTCGACGGTGACGCGGACGGTCGCGCCGGGGGGCGGGAACAGGGCCCGCAGTTCGCCCTTGTCGATGCGCGGGGTGCCCCGGCGGCGGCGTCCGGCGAGGATGCGTTCGGGCCGCAGCAGGGTGCCCACGAGGCCCCGTATCTCGTCGACGGCCTGCCCGGGGACCTTGCCGACGAGATAGGCGAAGGTCCGCAGCACGGTCCCGAGGACGAGCCGCAGCAGGACCCAGGGCAGTGCCGCGGTGCGGGTGTTGACGAGCAGGGTGTGGACGGCGCCCGCCTTGTCCACCTTGTGCGGGGAGGCGGCGGTGCGGCCCACGCAGTCGACGGCGCGGCGCTCGCGGGAGGCGGCCTCGGCGTGCCGCACGACCGCGTCGGGGGCGACGAGCACCCGGTGGCCCGCCGCGTGGGCGCGCCAGCACAGGTCGACGTCGTCCCGCATCAGGGGCAGGTGCCGGTCGAACCCGCCGAGTTCGTCGAAGACGTCACGGCGGATCAGCATGCCGGCGGTGGACACCGACAGGACGGACCGGACCTGGTCGTGCTGGCCCTGGTCCTGTTCGCGGCGGTCCAGACCGGTCCAGCGGCGGCCGGAGTTGGCGATGGAGACGCCGACCTCCAGCAGTTGCCGGCGGTCGTACCAGCCGCGGAGCTTGGGGCCGACGACGGCGACGTCGTCACGGCCGAGTTCGTGCTCGTTCTCCACGACGCCCAGCAGCCGGGCCAGCGCGTCGGGTTCGGGGGCGCAGTCGTCGTGCAGCAGCCACAGCCACTGGACCGGTTCCCCGTGCGGGAGGTCGGGCAGGTCGTACGCGTCGTCGTGCCAGCTGCGCGTGACCGGGTCCCAGCCGCTGGGCCGCTTCAGGTAGGGCAGGTCGTCCGGGGTGAGGTGCGGCGCGGCGCGGTGGCACTCCTCGACGGCCTGGCCGAAGCCGGTGCGCCGGGCGAGGTGCAGGACGTGGTCGTCGCCGAGGGCTTCGGTGACCAGCCGGGCGGAGTCGTCCGCGCTGCCGGTGTCGGCCGCCATGGCGAACTGGACGGGTCGTTCCTGGCCGAGGAGCCCGGCGAGCGCGTCGGGCAGCCAGCGGGCTCCGTCATGGGAGACGAGGACCGCGGTCACCACATGACGCGGGAACTCTGGTGCGGCAGCGGCGTCGTGACGGGCTGCCGGGTGACTGTGCACGGACATCGAGGTACGGGCCCCGGTTCAGTGGACTGTGGGGGACGCCCGTGCCCGGTGGGGGCGGCGTGGCGTCTCGGACGAGCAACCACACTATCGGCTGGGCGACAAGGCGGCCCGCCGCCTGTGGACAACCCACACGCGACGGGCCGTAAGCGATGCATGCCGGTCACCTGCGCCGATCCGGCACGCACGACGTGTGCGCGGACAAGGCGGGCGCGCGGAGGGGTGCGTGGAGCACCGCTCCCGGGCGGGGGTCTTCAGACGGCGGCCTTCTTCAGCCGGCGGCGCTCCCGCTCGGACAGGCCGCCCCAGATGCCGAAGCGCTCGTCGTTGGCGAGGGCGTACTCGAGGCACTCGGAGCGGACCTCGCAGGCGAGGCAGACCTTCTTGGCCTCCCGGGTGGAACCGCCCTTCTCGGGGAAGAAGGACTCGGGGTCGGTCTGGGCGCACAGCGCGCGCTCCTGCCAGCCGAGTTCCTCGTCCGCGTCGTCGACCAGCAGTTGCTGCACCAGCTCCGTCATGTGCGCCCCTCGTCCGTCTTTCGCGTCCCCGTGATGCTGCCGTTACCGATCCCGGCCGAACGACACGAGTGAAATTACAAGTGTGCTGATCCGGGCGAGTCAAGCCGAGATCTGCTATTGGCCCCCTTATTCACTCTGCGGAACCAAGCCCGAGCCGAAAGTGTTCAAATCGCCATAAACGCTGACACACGGGCGGGCCGCCCGGACCGCCCGCCCCGTACAGACCGTTCACGGAGTGAGACGCCCGGCCGACCGATCTCGTTGACACGCCGGTGCCGCCGCGACCTTGATCACGTTCGGATCACAGGACCGCAACGGCACGTGCGCGTTCGACCATGTGCGCCTTGTGTCCCCGAAATCACGTGAGCAAACCTTTCGTCTCACGGTGAACCGGATGGGGTGAACCGGGCCCGCGATCCGTGGGCCGAGTTGACACCGGAGGCATGAGCCGCTGTCCTTGTGGGCATGCTCGCGAACCAGGCATTCGCCCCGACCCGCTCCGCCGGGTCCCTCGGTGCTGCCCGCGCTCGCTGTAGCTGTCGCTGTACCGGTTGTTGAGCCCGACGCGCTCCTTCCCTCCGGGCCACCCTCGGCCCGACCGCTGTTTCCTCCGCTCCCACCAGGGCGCTTCCCGCCGCCGTCCGTGATCCGGACACCCGCGGCACCTCGTCCCCGGCAGGCCCGTCGCCGCACCGGACCCCGTCCGGCGGCCCCCTCCTGCTTCCGACCGCTTCTTTGCCGAGGAACCACCGCATCCATGAACAGCGACAGCGACCTCCAGATCGCCGGCGACATCCTCGAAGTACCGCACCTGCTGCAGCCCCCGCGCGAGCACCCGGCCACCGTCGCCGAGTTCGTCGGCCTGGCCCGCTCCCTGGCCGCCGACCGGCCCCGGTGGGAGCCCCTGGTGCGCTACGACGCGAGCAGCCGCTGGTACCACCGCCTCCTCGCGGCACCCGGCTACGAGGTGTGGCTGCTGTCCTGGGTGCCCGGCCAGGGCAGTGGACTGCACGACCACGGCCGCTCCTGCGGTGTCCTGACCGTCCTGGACGGCGTCCTCACCGAGCGCACCGGACGCGGCGTCCGCACGCTGACGACGGGCGCGGAACGGGTGTTCGCCCCGGGCTACGCGCACGAGGTGGTCAACGACACCCTGGAGCCGGCGGTCAGCCTGCACGTCTACCACCCGGGCCTGACCGAGATGCCGATGCACCCCGCCGCCCCGCACTGCGAGGCGCGTACGGAGCCCCGGACGCTCACCGCCTGACCGCCCGCTCCGCCCCCGCACGCCCGCCCGGCCGCGGGCCCCGCGCCCGGCCCCGTGCGCGATCCCGTGCGCGATCCCGTGCGCGGGCGTCCGGCCGACGCGGTGCCGCGGCCCGCCCCGCGGCTGACAGACTGTTTCCATGCGCATTGTGGTTCTGGCAGGCGGCATCGGCGGTGCCCGTTTCCTGCGCGGTCTGAAGCGGGCCGCGCCGGACGCGGACATCACGGTCATCGGCAACACCGGGGACGACATCCACCTCTTCGGGCTGAAGGTCTGCCCGGACCTCGACACGGTGATGTACACCCTCGGCGGCGGCATCGACGAGGAACGGGGCTGGGGGCGGACCGACGAGAGCTTCCGGCTCAAGGAGGAGCTCGCGGCGTACGGCGTCGGCCCGGAGTGGTTCGGGCTCGGCGACCGGGACTTCGCCACGCACATCGTGCGGACGCAGATGCTCGCCGCCGGCTATCCGCTGAGCGCGGTGACGGAGGCCCTCTGCGACCGCTGGCAGCCGGGCGTCCGGCTGATCCCGATGTCCGACGACCGGGTGGAGACGCACGTCGCCGTCACCCTGCCCGACGGCGACCCGGCGGCGGGGCCCGCGGCGGCGTCCGGGGCCGGGAAGGCCCCGTCGGGCTCCGGTGTCCGCAAGGTGATCCACTTCCAGGAGTACTGGGTGCGGCTGCGGGCGTCGGTCCCGGCCGAGGCGGTGGTGCCGGTCGGCGCGGAGCAGGCGAAGCCGGCGCCGGGCGTGCTGGAGGCGATCGCCGCCGCCGACGTGATCCTCTTCCCGCCGTCCAACCCGGTCGTCTCCATCGGCACGATCCTCGCCGTCCCCGGCATCCGGGAGGCGATCGCCTCCAGCACGC
>NZ_LIRG01000617.1 GCF_001419695.1 Streptomyces prasinopilosus | reverse complement strand
CGCCGTCGGCGCTCTGCGACTGGTTGGTGCTCGCATCGTTCATCGGAAGGACCTCACCCCGTAAACATGATCTTTCCTGCAGACGGGCGAGTTTATCCAGGGGACCGGGGGGCGGATCCAGGCGACCGCGCCGACCGCCGCCACTTCGTTACAAGCCGCCCAGGGGTGCCTGCCGCAGGGGGACGGGACGGGGCGCCGCCGACTCCGCCGGAATCGCGGAATCCCTTTCCGGTAAAGGTCGTTGGGGCTTCGCGGAGGCGTCCTCCCGGCTCTCCTCCGGGCCCTGCCGCCGCCCCTCTGCCCGGTCACGCTCCGGCCGTCGTTCCGGTTCCGGCGGGTTCGGCCCCGGCGGGTTCAGCACGGCCACCCCGCACGGCATCGCCGGGGTGGCGCACGGCAGGCGCAGCACCCCGTCCGCCGTCCACAGTCCGGTGCCGGTCAACCACCCCTCGGGCGCCGGGAGGTGGTGCAACCGCCGCTGGGCCGGCCGCCACACCCCGACCCAGCTGCCGAGAGGCCCGTCCACGCGCAGCGCCACCGCGCACCCCTCCGGCGTCAGCACCTGCCCGGGCTGGACCGCGAACGGAGTGACCGCGCAGTCCGGCAGCCGCAGGCACGCGGGGAAGCGCACCGGCAGCGTGCTGCCCAGCACCCCCCAGCCCAGCCGGCCCCGGCCCGGCGAGGGCGCGTCCGAGCGGATCAGCAGCAGGCCGCTGTCCGGATCGGCGAGCAGGACCCGGTCGTCGCTCTCCTCGGTGATCTCCAGCAGCGGCGACACCTCGCCCCCGCGCTCCAGGTCCACGACGACCGCCTTGGTGCGCCCGCCGGTCTCCCGGTCCAGGCAGAGCATCCGGCCGGTGCGGTCCAGCCACGCCCCGCCCGAGCAGCGGCCCGGGATCTCGGCGACGCGCTCGGGACCGGAGGCGCCGCCCGCCACCAGCCACAGGGCCGTGGACCGCGGGCCCACGGTGACGGCGTACGCCCGCCGTCCGCACGGGGCGGGCGGCAGGAGCCGCAGCCGGGTGTCCCCGTCCGGGCACACGACCGCGCCGAGCGGCACCTCTCCGGTGCCGGGGCCGGTCGGGTACAGCAGGGAGAACGCGTGCCTCCCGCCCGCCGGACGGCGGACGAGGACCCGTCCGTCGCCCAGGGGCTGCACCTCGGCGCCGGGCTCCTCGGACCGGCCGGTGCGCAGCGGCACCGCGTAGGGCTCGGGGCCGTCCAGGGTCCAGCGCTCCGGGAACAGGGAGTCGCCCTCGCGGGCGAGGCGCGCGCCGTAGGAGCCGTCGGCGCTGAGGACGCAGCCCGGCGGCGGCGCCACCGTCACCGCGGCCCCCTGCCCGTGCCCGGCCCCCTCGTGTCCCAGAACCCTGGGCCCGGGGACTCCGGGCCCGGGGATCCCGGGCCCCGGGACCTCGTGACCCGAGACTCCGTGCTCCGAGACTCCCTGGTCCGGGACCTCCCGGCCCGGGGAAGTCTCGGTCGCACGCATCGTCATCGTCGTCATCGTTCGGTCACCTCCGGCGACGAACGTAGTTTTCGTACGCGCGGACGGGAGACCCACCGGCCCCCGCTTCACACATAAGGGTGTTCCGGGAACGATTCGCCCGGGGAAGCGGAGGCGTATGTGCTGGCGGGGGCGGGCGCGGTTCCCGTACCCGCTCCGGTACTACCGGGCCATACGGGCAGGTAGCCTTGCGATGTGCCCCGTCTGTCTGAAGTCATCACCGCGCTGGAGACCCTGTGGCCCGCCGAGCGGGCCGAGTCCTGGGACGCGGTCGGTACCGTCACGGGCGACCCCGACCAGGAGGTCGGCCGGGTCCTGTTCGCGGTGGACCCCGTCCAGGAGACCGTGGACGAGGCGGTGCGGCTGGGCGCCGACCTGCTCGTCACCCACCACCCGCTCTACCTGCGCGGCACGACCTCCGTCGCGGCCACGACCTCCAAGGGCCGTGTGGTGCACACGCTCATCGGGAACGGCATCGCGCTGCACGTCGCCCACACCAACGCCGACACCGCCGACCCCGGGGTGAGCGACGCCCTGGCCGGCGCCCTGGACCTGCGCGTCGTCCGGCCGCTGGTGCCGGACACCACGGACCCCGAGGGCCGCCGCGGGCTCGGCCGCGTCTGCGAACTGGACCACCCGCTGACCGTCCGCGAGTTCGTCGCCCGCGCCGCCGAGCGCCTGCCCCGGACCGCGCAGGGCATCCGCGTCGCCGGCGACCCCGAGGCGCTCGTGCGGACGGTCGCCGTCAGCGGCGGCTCCGGCGACAGCCTCTTCGCCCACGTCCGGGCGGCCGGCGTGGACGCCTACCTCACCGCGGACCTGCGCCACCACCCGGCGTCGGAGTTCGCGGGGGAGCATGCCACCGGCCGGCCTCCCGCGCTGCTCGACGCGGCCCACTGGGCCACCGAGTGGCCCTGGTGCGAACTGGCCGCGGCCCAGCTCGACACGATCTCCGACCGGCACGGATGGGGCCTGCGGGTCCACGTCTCCGCCGTGGTCACCGATCCCTGGACCGCCCACGCGCCGTCCGTCCACCCCTCGCCCACCACCACCCCTCCAGGGAGCGCCTCGCGCGCCCCTTCCGACACCGATACATCGGGAGCCCCCAACTGAACGCCGAGCCCGCCGACCAGATCCGCCTCCTCGACCTCCAGGATCTCGACGTCCGCCTCCAGCAGCTCGCGCACAAGCGGAAGTCGCTCCCCGAGCACGCCGAGATCGAGTCGCTGACCCGGGACCTCGCCCAGCTGCGCGACCTGCACGTGGCCGCGCAGACCGAGGAGAGCGACTGCGCCCGCGAGCAGACCAAGGCCGAACAGGACGTGGACCAGGTGCGCCAGCGCGCCGCCCGCGACCAGAAGCGCCTCGACTCCGGTGCCGTCTCCTCGCCCAAGGACCTGGAGAACCTCCAGCGCGAGATCGCCTCCCTCGCCAAGCGCCAGGGCGACCTCGAGGACGTCGTCCTGGAGGTCATGGAGCGCCGTGAGTCCGCGCAGGAGCGGGCCGGCGAACTGGCCGAGCGGGTCACCTCCGTCCAGGCGCGGATGGACGACGCGACCGCCCGCCGGGACGCGGCCTGCGCGGAGATCGACGGCGAGGCCGCCACGGTCACCAAGGAGCGCGCCGTCGTCGCCGCCTCCGTCCCCGCGGACCTGCTCAAGCTGTACGAGAAGCTGCGCGAGCAGCAGGGCGGCGTCGGCGCGGCGAAGCTGTACGCCCGCAGCTGCCAGGGCTGCCGGCAGGAACTCGCCATCACCGAGCTGAACGAGATCCGCCACGCCGCGCCCGACACCGTGATCCGCTGCGAGAACTGCCGCCGCATCCTGGTCCGCACGTCGGATTCGGGCCTGTAGGCGGGGCTGCGGGGGAGACCCCCTGGAGCCAGGGGGTCCAGGGGGCCGGAAGACCCGGGGGATCTGGGGATCCGGGGATCCGGCGGGACACGAGGAGAGCTGAGGGGTTTTCCCGGTGCGGGAGTTCATAGTCGAGGCGGACGGCGGATCGCGGGGCAACCCGGGGCCCGCCGGCTACGGGGCCGTGGTCAGTGACGCGGCGACGGGGGAGACCCTGGCGGAGGCGGCCGAGTACCTCGGCACCACCACGAACAACGTCGCCGAGTACTCGGGCCTGCTGGCCGGCCTGCGGGCCGCCCACGCGCTGGACCCGCGGGCCGCGGTCCACGTCCGGATGGACTCCAAACTCGTCGTCGAGCAGATGGCGGGCCGCTGGAAGGTCAAGCACCCCGCCATGAAGCCGCTGGCGGCCGAGGCGGACCGCGTCTTCCCGCCGGGCCGGGTCACCTACGAGTGGATCCCGCGCGAGCGGAACAAGCACGCGGACCGCCTGGCGAACGAGGCGATGGACGCGGGGCAGCGGGGCGAGCGGTGGAGCGCGTCGGCGTCGCGCGCCGCACTGGACACGCCGGCCGCCCGGCCCGTGACACCCGAGCCGTCCGGCCCGCCCGGGGACGCGGCCGCCGGTGCGGCACGAGTCCGCGCGGCGCTGGCCTCGACCTCCGCCGCCGCCCCCGCCACGGAACCGGGCGTCACGGAGCCGGGCGTCACGGAGCCGGGCGTCACGGAGCCGGGCACGCGGGGAGCCGGTGGCGCGGGCGACGCCCTCGACGAGAAGGGCGCCGACGGGAAGGCCGTCGACGGGAAGGCCGCCGCCGACCTGCGGGCCGCACAGGCCGTGGCCGCCCCCGGCACCGAGACGGCCGCCCCGGGAACGGCGCCGGCCGCCGTCCCCTCCCCGGGCTGGGCGCCCGCCGACATGGGACCGCCGGCCACCTTCGTGCTCCTCCGGCACGGCGAGACCCCGCTGACCCCCCAGAAACGGTTCTCCGGCAGCGGCGGCAGCGACCCCTCCCTCTCCGATGCCGGCCGCGAGCAGGCCGAGCGGACCGCCGCCGCGCTCGCCCGGCGCGGCACCGTCCAGGCTGTCGTCGCCTCTCCCCTCGCCCGCACCCGCGAGACCGCCGGCATCGTCGCCGCCCGGCTCGGCCTGGAGGTGAGCGTGGAGGAGGGGCTGCGCGAGACCGACTTCGGCGCGTGGGAGGGCCTCACCTTCGCCGAGGTCCGCGAACGCCACCCCGATGACCTGAACGCCTGGCTCTCCTCACCGGACGCCGAGCCCACCGGCGGCGGGGAGAGCTTCGCGGCCACCGCGCACCGGGTCGCGGCCGCCCGTGACAGGCTCACCGCCGCGTACGCCGGCCGCACGGTCCTGCTCGTCACCCATGTGACGCCGATCAAGACCCTGGTGCGGCTCGCCCTGGGCGCCCCGCCCGAGGCCCTGTTCCGGATGGAGCTGTCGGCGGCCTCGCTCTCGGCGGTGGCGTACTACGCCGACGGCAACGCCAGCGTCCGGCTGTTCAACGAGACGTCCCACCTGCGCTGAGCCCCGCCGCCGCACGGGCCAGCCGCTCGATCCGCGCCCAGTCGCGCGCCGCCACCGCGTCCGCCGGGAGCATCCAGCTCCCGCCGACGCAGGCGACGTTCGGCAGGGCCAGGTAGTCCGGCGCGGAGTCCGGGCCGATCCCGCCGGTCGGACAGAAGCGGGCCTGCGGGAGCGGCCCGGCGATCGCCTTCAGGTACGCCGTGCCGCCCGCGGCCCGCGCCGGGAAGAACTTCATCTCCCGCACCCCGCGCTCCAGCAGCGCCACGACCTCCGAGACCGTCGACACCCCCGGCAGGAACGGCACCCCGGACGCCCGCATCGACTCCAGCAGGACGTCCGTCCAGCCCGGGGAGACCAGGAACCGGGCCCCGGCCGCCACCACCTCCCGCACCTGCTCCGGCGTGATCACCGTGCCGGCCCCGACCACCGCGTCCGGCACCTCGGCGGCGATCGCGCGGACGGCGTCCGGCGCGGCGGGTGTCCGCAGGGTCACCTCGATCGCGGGCAGCCCGCCGGCGACCAGCGCCCGCGCCAGCGGCACGGCGTCGGCGGCGTCCTCGACCACGACGACCGGCAGGACGGGCGCGAGATCCAGCACGGAGGCGTCGGCGGGGGCGACGG
>NZ_LIRG01000616.1 GCF_001419695.1 Streptomyces prasinopilosus | reverse complement strand
CAGCGGGTTGATCTCCGAGACAGCACCGACGAACGTGGTCTTGCCCACGCCGAAGCCGCCCGCCACCACGATCTTCGCGGAAGTGGTGGAGCGGGAAGGACCGCCGCTAGAGCTTGCGAAGTCCACTGAGCACCCTTTCGAGCAGTGTCACGTCTGGCTGGCCGCCGGCGCTCTCGTCGCCGCCGGGCTGATGGATGGCGACCAGTCCTGCCTCCGCCAAGTCGGCGACGAGAATCCTGGCCACACCGAGAGGAATGGTCAGCAGGGCCGAAATCTCGGCCACCGACTTGATCTCCCGGCAGAGGTGGCAGATCCGCTGATGCTCGGGCAACTGACCCTGCATCTGGTGCGGCTGCGCGGTGGTGTGCACCAGCGCCTCGATGGCGAGCTGGTACCGCGGCCTGGTACGGCCGCCCGTCATCGCGTACGGGCGCACCAGGGGATTGGACGGCGCCCCGGCGGGCGACGGCTCGGGGGCGCGGTGCTGCGGCTGCACGGGCTGGGAGTGCGGAGCGTGCGGCTGCTCGTACGGCGCGGGGCCGGGGCCCTGCGGCGTGTACGGTCCGCCGTGGTTCGGTGGAGAGGAGTAGCCGTACCGGTGCTGGGAACCGTCGTTGTGACCCTGCGCAGGGTCGTACGACCAGTTGCCCGTAGACGATCCGCCTGGTGGTGTAGCCACTTTCTCCTCCTCCGACTGTGCCTGGCATCCCTCACGTGGAAGCCGCGTCCCAAGACCTTACGGCCCCGGGACGCGAAACCGCACCGTCCGTTTGTCAGTTGAGCAGGCTCCCCTGGAGTTCCGCGCGGAGGTCCGGGGTCAGGACCGTACCGGCACGGTCCACCAGGAGGGCCATCTCGTACCCGATGAGACCGATGTCGGCATCGGGATGCGCGAGTACGGCGAGCGAGGAACCGTCGGAGATGGACATGATGAACAGGAATCCCCGCTCCATCTCCACGACCGTCTGGTTCACGCTGCCGCCCTCGAAGATCCGGGAGGCGCCCGCGGTCAGCGAGGTCAGCCCGGAGGCCACGGCCGCGAGCTGGTCCGCGCGGTCGCGGGGAAATCCTTCGGACATCGCCAGAAGGAGTCCGTCGGCGGAGACCACCACCGTGTGGGACACCCCCGGGGTGTTGTCCACGAAGTTGGTGATCAACCAGTTCAGGTTCTGTGCCGCCTGGCTCATCGGGCTCACACTAACGCTCCTGGTTGTAGGTGCTGTCAGGCCCACTGCGGTGATTCCCAGTGGCCTGGCCGTTCGTTTCACTGTTCGCGTCGCGGCCTCGCTGGACGCCCCGCCGCAGGTTGCTCAGCCTGCCCCGGATGTCCTCCGGGGCGCGGGAGACCTGGGGGCCTCCCTGAGGGGTGGTTTCGGCGGCGCCCTCGACCAGGTTGGCCTTGGGAACACGTCGCGGCAGCCCGGATGAGGTCACCCCGCCCGCCTTGGGCCTGCGCAGCGAGGAGGCCTGCTGCCAGCGCTCGTCGTTCGCCGAGCGCCAGGAGTCGTCGCCGTCGCCCTGCCGGGCCGGAACCGAGGCGGCAGCGGGAGCCTGAGCGGTGGGCTCCTGGTTCGCGCGCCGCTTCTCGCCGGCACCGCCCGTGGAGGCTCCACGGCGCGGAAGTCCGGCGTCGGTCAGCTCGTGGGGAGCGGAGTGGGCCTGGCCCGGACGGTCGAAGCCTACGCTGTCCTGCGCGGTCGCGTCAGCGGCCGGTGCGGGATCCGTCTGCGGGGACGCCGCGGGGTACTGCGCCGGGTAGTCGTTCCGGTAGCCGTCCTGCTGCGGCCAGTCGTCCTGCGGACGCTGCTCGCCGAAGCCCTGGAACGTCCCGGGGCCGGCCTGGCCGTCCGTCGTCCGGTCGTCCTGGACCGGCTCCGCGTAGGAGCCGTCCGGGTAACCGCCGTTCGACGGGAAGGAGCCGTTCTGCTGCAGGGGGGCGCCCGGCGCGTAGTACGAGTCGCCGTACGCCGCTTGCTGCTGTCCCTCGTACTGCGGCTGCTGCCCGTCGCCGTACGCCTGCTGGTCGAAACCGGCGGGCTGCTGCTCCGGGTAACCGGCCGGCGCGCCCTCGAAGTTCCGGTGGTCGTCGCCGCTCCGACCGTCGCCGTAGCCCTGCGGGGCGGCGAACTCGTCGGGGTAGGCGGCCTGCCCGGAGCCGTCGCGGTCACCGGACGCCTGCGGGTCGGCCGGCGCGGCCGCCCGGTCCTGCGGGTCCAGGGCCGCCCGTCGCTCCCCGCGCATCAGCGAACGGCCGACCGGGTCCAGGTCGCGCAGGTCGTCCGGGACCTCGTAGCGGCTGTCGTCGAAGCCGAGCTCCGCCGCCGTGCGCAGCGGCGGCTGCTGCTGCTGCCGGCTGAAGTCCTCGCCCGGGTAGGCGTTCTGCTCCGGGATGATCTGGGAGACCGTGAACTCGTCGCGGTCGGGCTGCGTCTCGCCACCACCGCCGTGGGTGATCGCGTCCGGCAGCATGACCAGCGAGGTCGTACCGGCCTGCTCGCCCGAGGGGCGCAGCTGGACCCGGATGCCGTGCCGGTCGGACAGCCGGCCGACCACGAACAGGCCCATGCGCTGCGAGATCGCGGCGTCCACGGTCGGCGGGTTGGCCAGCTTGTGGTTGATGTCCGCGAAGTCCTCGGCGGTCAGGCCGATGCCCTTGTCGTGGATCTCGATCATCACGCGGCCGTCGGGGAGACGGGTCGCGGTGACGCGGACCTTGGTCTGGGGGGAGGAGAACGTGGTGGCGTTCTCGAGGAGCTCGGCCAGCAGGTGCACGAGGTCGGTCACCGCGCGGCCGTGGATCTCGGCCTCGGGGACACCGGACAGCTCGATGCGCTCGTACTGCTCCACCTCGGAGGACGCGGCGCGGATCACGTCGACCAGCGGAACCGGCTGGTCCCAGCGGCGGCCCGGCTCCTCGCCGGCGAGGACGAGGAGGTTCTCGCCGTTGCGGCGCATGCGGGTGGCCAGGTGGTCCAGCTTGAAGAGGTGCTCCAGCTGGTCCGGGTCGGCCTCGTTGTTCTCCAGGCCGGTGAGCAGGGTCAGCTGGCCCTCGATCAGCGACTGGTTGCGGCGCGAGAGGTTGGTGAAGATCGCGTTGATGTTGCCCCGCAGCAGCGCCTGCTCGGAGGCGAGCCGCACGGCCTCGCGGTGGACCTGGTCGAAGGCGCGGGCGACCTCGCCGATCTCGTCCGTGGAGTTGATCGGGATCGGGGCGACCCGGGTGTCGACCCGGCCGGGGTCGGTGCGCGAGAGCTGGTCGACCAGCGTCGGCAGGCGCTGCTCGGCGATGCCGAAGGCGGCGTTGCGCAGCTGGCGCATCGAGCGGCTCATCTGGCGGGCCACCATGCCGGCCAGGATGAACGCGGCGAGCAGGGCGATCACGACGGCGCCGCCGGTGATGAAGGCGTCGCGCTGCGCGTCGCCGGCGATGGCGGACGCCTCGTCCACCGCGGCGTCGGCGAGGTCCGACTCGATCTCGCGGTAGCCGTCGAACTTGAGGGTGTTGACCGCCCAGTAGTTCTCGACGGTGATGCCGCGGCCGGCCATCTCGGTGCGCGCGGCCGGGTCCGTGGTGCCCAGCCGCGCGACCTCGGTGATCAGCGTGACCGGGTTCTCGGGCGGCGGCACGTAGTCCGGGTCCGAGGCGGCCTTCTCCCTGGCCAGGTCCGCGCCGTCGGCCTTGATCTCCTGCTCGAGCTGCTTCAGCCTGGTCACGTCGGCCTCGGTGCCGCCGCCGAGGTACTCCTGGACGGCGATGTTCTCGAGGTAGGCGTAGGACGAGAGCGCGACCCGCTGGCTGGCCAGCTGGCTGTCGGTGGGGCCGGGCTTCACCAGCAGGTGCGTGCCGATGGACCGCTGGAGCGACAGGGCCGCCTTGCTCAGCGAGATCGCGTAGACCGTACGGCCGTAGCTGGTCACGTTGCCGGTGCCCAGGCCGAGTTCGTTGGCGAACTGCATCAGCGGGTTGGCTATCTGGACGTAGCCCTCTTCGGTCTCCACGCCCTTGAGCTTGGAGGTGTACGCGGCCTGGCGCAGGGACGTGAGCTTGGGCTCCGCCTCGCGCAGCAGCTCCATCCGGCGTTCCAGGCCGCCCTTGGCGGGCATGGACTGGGCCGCCACGTCGAAGTCGTCGGCGGCCTTGTCCGTCGCGGCACGCGCCTTGACGACGGCCGGGTCGTCCTGGCCCTTGCCCTGCAGCAGCGGGGCCGCGGTGAGGTCGCGCTCCAGGTAGAGGGCGTTGGCGTAGGTGAGGGAGGCCCGCACCAGACGCGCGGTGTTCTCCGCGTCCTCGGCCTCCTGCCAGGTGTCGATCGAGCCCTTCACCTGGAAACCGCCCATGACCAGGCCGACCAGCACGGGTATGAGCAGGATCGCGTTCAGCCTGGTCGCCACCCGCCAGTTGCGGGGGGAGAAACGGCCCCCACTCGGGGCGGACGCGGCCGTCGGTCCCGTGTCGCCCACGGGGGTGGGAGCCGCTGCGCGCGGCGGCGGGGTGAAGTTGCCCCGGGCCGACGGCTCGGGACTGTTCGTGCTTCGCCTCACTCGACCAACAACCTCTCAGCGGTCGGCACCAACGTCGTGCCGCAGTGTCTCAGAGCCCGGCGGGCCAATGACTGCTGAGTGCGTCTTTGACCAAGGGGCGGTCCAGGCATTCCAGCATGTCCGGCAGTTCTCCTCCAAACAGCGGAGGGAAAGGTTCCGGCGTGATGTAAGACGCAGATAAAACGGTCAAAAAGAATGAGCCCCGTCAAAAGACGGGGCGGTCGTACGCGCAGGGACACCGCTCGAACGCGACGCGTGTCGGCCCCGGCCGATTCTTCTGCCGAAACGTTATGAACGCCGGGGCCGGTCGTGTCCAAGGACACAACCGGCTCCGGTTCGTCTACGACAACTGCTGTATGCCGTGGTTGCCTTCGGCTACCGGAGGCGTGCCATGAGGGCGTGTTCGACCAGGGTGATCAGCGCGCTCTTGGCGTCGGAGCGGTGGCGGGCGTCGGTGGTGATGATCGGGGCGTCGGGCCCGATCTGCAGCGCCTCGCGGACCTCTTCGGGCTGGTAGGGCTGCTGTCCGTCGAAGCCGTTGAGGGCGACGACGAACGGCAGTCCGCTGTTCTCGAAGTAGTCCACGGCCGGGAAGCAGTCCGCCAGCCGGCGGGTGTCCACCAGCACGATCGCGCCGATGGCGCCGCGTACCAGGTCGTCCCACATGAACCAGAAGCGGTCCTGGCCGGGTGTACCGAAGAGGTACAGGATCAGGTCCTGGTCCAGGGTGATGCGGCCGAAGTCCATGGCCACCGTGGTGGTGGTCTTGTCCCCGGTGTGGGTGAGGTCGTCGATGCCCGCCGAAGCGGACGTCATGACGGCCTCGGTACGCAGCGGGTTGATCTCCGAGACAGCACCGACGAACGTGGTCTTGCCCACGCCGAAGCCGCCCGCCACCACGATCTTCGCCGAGGTGGTGGAACGGTTCTCGGAAACCGTCCCGCCGCTAGAGCTTGCGAAGTCCACTGAGCACCCTTTCGAGCAGTGTCACGTCCGGTGCGCCGGTGGTCTCGTCGCCACCCGGCTGATGGATGGCCACGAGCCCCGCTTCCGCGAGGTCCGCCACCAGGATCCGGGCCACGCCCAGGGGCATGTTCAGGAGAGCCGAAACCTCGGCTACCGACTTCACCTCACGGGTCAGGTGGCAGATGCGCTGGTGCTCCGGGAGGAGTCCCATGAGCGCTGCCGGATCGGCCGTCGTGCTGATCAGCGCCTCGATGGCCAGCTGATAACGCGGCCTGGTCCGGCCACCGGTCATCGCATAGGGACGTACCAGTGGCTGATCGCCCTCGTCCTCGTACGGCTCCGCGTACGGATCATGAGAAGCGGTGGGCGGGGTCATGGATCCTCCGGGCGGGACAGCAAGTCGGTCGGTCAAGCCGTCTGACGGGGCCGGTGGGGGGAATGTGGCGGCCGGACGGTGATTTGGTGAGACGGGTGGTGCCGGGGCCGATCAGTGGAGCAGACTTCCCTGGAGCTCGGCGCGCAGATCCGGGGTGAGGACCGCTCCCGCACGGTCCACCAGGAGTGCCATCTCGTAGCCGACGAGGCCGATGTCGCACTCGGGGTGCGCCAGGACGGCGAGGGACGAGCCGTCCGAGACGGACATGAGGAAGAGGAAACCCCGCTCCATCTCCACGACCGTCTGCGCGACGTCGCCGCCCTCGAAGATGCGGGAGGCCCCGGCGGTCAGGGAGGTCAGTCCCGACGCCACGGCCGCGAGCTGGTCCGCGCGGTCGCGCGGGAAGCCCTCCGACATCGCCAGGAGGAGTCCGTCGGCGGACACGACGACGGTGTGGGACACCCCGGGGGTGTTGTCCACGAAGTTGGTGATCAACCAGTTGAGGTTCTGTGCCGCCTGGCTCATCGGGCTCAACTAACGCTCCTGCTGGTGAGTGGGTCGGGGGAAGCTGCCGGTCTGGGACGACGAACCGGCCTGACGACCCTGTGCGATACCTCGACGGAGATTGGTCAGCCGGCCGCGTACGTCATCGGGCGCACGGGAGACCTGCGGACCGCTCTGGTGGGACTGCTGCTGAGCCGTGCCCGGGACGAGGTTCGCCTTGGGCACCCGGCGCGGCAGGCCGGATGTGGTGACGCCGCCCGCGGCCGGCTGCCGGACGCGTTCGGCCTGCCGGACCAGCTCGTCGTTGGGCGAGCTGCGCCAGGTGGTGGCAGCGGACCGCTGCGGGCCGGTCGGCCCCTGCGGCTGTTGCGGTGACTGCTGCGGCTGCTGCTGTTGCTGCGGCTGCTGTGCCGGAGCCGGGGGATTGCCCTGCTCCTCCTGCGCACCGTGGAACCAGTTGGTCTCCAGGGTGTCGTACAGCGGGGTGCGCCCGTCGCCGGGACCGGACGCCGGCGGCAGTGCCCAGGCGTCGCTCTGCCCGCGGCCGTTGTCGGGCCGCTGGGGGACGGGGGCCTGGCCCGGCTGGGGACGGTCCGGCCGCTGCTGCGGGGCCGGGGGACGCCGGTCACCGAGGCCGGACTCCTGCAGCCCGCTGGTCTGCGGACGCTCGAACTGGCCGGTGGCGGCCGGGTCGGCGTGGTGCGACCGCTCCGGCGCGGGGTACCGCGCGGGAGCGCCGTCGCCCCGGACCGGGTACTGGCCGGTGGAACCGCCGTCGTACGTGCCGTTGCCGTAGGCCCCGCCGTCGTAGCCCTGCGGGGCCGGGAACTGGCCGGTGTGGGCGGGGTTCTGCCCGGTGCCCCGGCCGCTGTCGCCCTGGGCGCCGTAGCGGTCGGCCGGGGCGCCGTAGAGGTCGCCCCGGACGAACTGGCCCGTCTCCTGGACGCCGTTCGCACCGGGTCCGCCGTACTGGCCGGTGTGCTGCGGGGCGCCGGCACCGGGAGCGCCGTGTCCCTGCCGGTCGTCGAACCGCGGCATCTCGGACGTGGTGCCGACACCGTGCTGGTCGTCGAACCGCGGCATGGCGTTCGTCCGGGCGGCGTCCGGCTCGTCGTGGCCGCGCGGGGCGTCCAGCGGAGCCCGGGGCGCCGGCGGCTGGGCGTTCTCGTCGCTCCAGCTGGGCACCCGCTGCTGCTGACCCCCGCCGGGCAGTTCCGCGCGCGGACCGCTGCCGCGCGGCGGCAGCTGCGGACGGCGGCCGCGCTCGGCGTTGCCCGTGCCCCGCTGCTGGGGCGCGTCGCCCCGGCCGCCGAACAGGTCCTGGCCCTGCGCACCGCCCTGACCCGCCGGGGACTGCGTCCCCTGCGGGGCGCCCGGGGCCTGGCCGCCGTAGCCCGCGCCGGCCGGAGCCGGACGGCCCTGCGACGGAGCCGAGGGGGCACCGCCCTGCTCGAACAGCGACGGGGCGGACGAGCGGCCCGGCTGGCCCTGCGGTCCGCCCGGACGGCCCTGGCCGTCCCGGCCGGGCAGTGCGGCCCGCGGACCCTGGCCGGCGGCGAGCCGGCCACCGCCGGGAGCACCGCCACCGAGCGCGCCGCCACCGGACTGACCGCCGCCGGCGGCCCGCCGGGCCGCCGCGGCACCGGCCGCGGCCTGCGCGGCGGCGGGACCGCCGCCACCCGGCTGACCGGGCTTGCCCTGGGGCTTCTTGCCGCCCTGGGCGACGTCGACGGGCAGCATGACCAGCGCGGTCGTACCCCCGGAGTCGGACGGGCGGAGCTGGATCCGGATGCCGTGCCGCTGGGACAGCCGGCCGACCACGAACAGACCCATGCGGCGGGAGACGGAGACGTCCACGGTGGGCGGCGAGGCGAGCCGCTCGTTGATCGCTGCCAGGTCCTCCGGGGACAGGCCGATGCCGGTGTCGTGGATCTCGATCAGCACCCGGCCGTCGGGCAGCGCGTGACCGGTGACCTTGACCTTGGTCTGCGGGGAGGAGAACGAGGTCGCGTTCTCCAGCAGCTCGGCGAGCAGGTGCACGAGGTCGTTGACGACGCGGCCGGCCACTTCGGTGGTCGGCACGGCGGTCAGCTCGATGCGCTCGTACTGCTCCACCTCGGACGCGGCGGCACGGAGCACGTCGACCAGCGGGACCGGGCGGGTCCACCGTCGTCCGGGCTCCTCACCCGCGAGGACCAGCAGGTTCTCGCCGTTGCGGCGCATACGGGTGGCGAGGTGGTCCAGCTTGAACAGCGAGGACAGCTGGTCCGGGTCGGCCTCGCGGGACTCCAGTTCGGAGATCAGCGACAGCTGACGCTGGATCAGGCCCTGGGAGCGGCGCGAGAGGTTGGTGAACATCGCGTTGACGTTGCCCCGCAGCAGGGCCTGCTCGGCGGCCAGCCGGACCGCCTCGCGGTGCACGTCGTCGAAGGCCGCGGCCACCCGGCCGATCTCGTCCCGGGAGTGCACGCCCACCGACTCCACGGACGTGTCGACGTCCTGCGGGTCGGACTCGGACAGCTGCTTGACCAGCTCGGGCAGGCGTTCCTGGGCGACCTTGGTCGCGGTGTCCTCGAGGCGGCGCAGCGAGCGGATCATGGAGCGGGCCACGACGAAGGCGCCGACCAGCGAGACGCCGAGCACCAGCAGGATGACCACACCGGAGACGATCGCGTCGCGCTCGGTGGCGCTGCGCAGCTCGCGGGCCTTCTGCTCCATCTCCTCGAGGAGCTGGAGCTCGATGTTCTTCATCTGCTGGATCTTGGTGGAGCTGTCGTCCAGCCAGTCGCGGTAGGACCGCTTGCCCATCGACTCCAGGCCGCCGGCCGACACCAGGGCCCGGCCCGCGAACTTGTCGGTGGCCTGGATCGTGTCGTTGCCCTCTTCGATGGGCGCCAGCAGCTCGGTGGCCTGGTCGTCGCCGTAGATGCTCCTGAAGCTGCGCACCTCGGACTTCTGGCTCTCCAGCGCCGACTCGGCGTAGAGCCGGTCGTTCTCGCGGAGGTCGCCGAAGGACCTGTTGTTGGCGGGCAGTGCCGCCGCGAGGACCGCGCGCTGGATCGACGCGTACTCCTTGGCGGCGGAGAAGGCCCCCAGGGCGCGGGTGCGCTGGATCATCTCGGAGTTGCTGGTCGCCTCGGCCATGTCCTGGGAGAGGCCGATCAGGTTCTCGATCAGACGGTGGTACGCCTCGACGGTCTGGGTGGAGTTGCCCTTCGACACGTAGGCCGTGTTGCGGATCTTCTCGAGATCGCCCAGGTCGCCGGCGAGCTGGACCAGGTTGTCGCGGACGCCGGTGAGGTTGCCGTCCCGGCTGGCGTTGTTGATCTCCTCGGAGCTGTCGAGGAAGTTCTTCCGGGCGCGGTCGGTCTTCTCGCGGTGGCCCTTGACGCCGAAGTCGGTGGCCTTGCCCCCGTGCGCCAGCGGGCCGGCCGACTGGTCGCGCTCCTCCTGGAGCGCGGCGGCGAGCTCGGTGGCCTGCTGGGTCATGTCCGTCAGCAGCTTCATGTTGTCGAGCTGCTGGATGTCGTCCATCGACTGGTTGATGCGCAGGGCGCCCAGCGAGGTGGCCGCGACCACCGGGAGCGCGAGCAGCGACACCAGGCGGGTGGAGATCCGCCAGTTGCGCAGGGCCATGCGTGACCCCGGGCCGGTGGGGCCCTTCGGGGACTTCGGAGGGGTCGCAGGAGCACCCTCCGGTCCCGCGGGCGCGGCGCCGGGGCGGCCGGTCCGGTCAGCGCCCTCACCGTTGGCCGACGGACCCTGGTTCTGGTTCTGGGCGTGCTGGGGCGAGGAGCCGACGGCCTTGGGGCCATTCCCGCCGTGCTCCGGCTCCGCCGAAGCGCTGCCATCCCTCTTGAAACGTCCCTGCACTAGCGTCGCAACCTCTGGACCAGGCGCCCCTCCGCGTGAACGGCGGGACACGGTGTCGGCGTCATAGGGGCGCCCTGAATACGCCCCCGTGGTGGTCGTGAGTGACCGGCGCGGGTTCCCCCTTGTTCCACCGCCACGACGGCGCTTTCGTGCGCCCCCTGTGCGCCGGATCGGAATCTGCGGCGGTCGCTGGAATTCCAGCACAGTGCGGGATCTCGCAACAAGGCCCGAGGGGTATGCCGTGACTTACATGACACCGGGTGAGGGTGAGGTCACCCCCCGTGGAAAGTGATCTAGAGCAAAGGGGGTGAAGAGGGGGTGATTCCATCGGGCCGATCCGGTGTCCCAGTCGCGATGATCAGGAGCGGAATGATTGGTTCAGGGGGGCAATGTCCGTTTCGGGGGAGTGGATCACCGGTCCGTAATGAGATGGTCTGTCCGTGGATTCGTGAGCAAACTCACACGCTCGGCGTGGTATCCGGCGGCGGTCGGCGGGGAAGCGCGTGTCTAGCCTTGCCCTTTACAGAGACGGCACGACAGACAACCCGCGCCCGGCGCGTGGTCCCCGGACCCCGCCGGACGCCCGTGAACAGGACAGGGTCGAGTACACAGTGAAGACGACGATGTTCCACAAGATCGCCAACCCGCGGCGCACGACGCTGGCGCACCTCGACGGCGCCGCCGAACTGCAGACGCCGGTCCAGCAGGAGCACCCCGTCGAACTCCCGGCCCAGACTGCCAACCCACGGCGCACCATCCTCATGGAGATCCCGGTCGCGGCCGCCGCCGCGCACCGGTAGGGCCCTCGCCGGCACCCCTCCGGCACCGGCACCGACTGGTACGGGAACCGGCCCCGGAACGCTCAAAGGCCCCGGAGGCGTCCGCGGCGACCCGAGCGGCCCGAGCGCGGCCCCGCGGCGTCCCCATCCCCAGGGGGCGCCGCGGGGCCGCGCTCGGGC
>NZ_LIRG01000615.1 GCF_001419695.1 Streptomyces prasinopilosus | reverse complement strand
CGGCCGAGCACCGCGGGCGGCCCCGGGAGGCCGAGGGGGAGGGGGTGCGCGAGAGGGCTCCGGTGCGGTCGGGCCCCAAGCGGTGCCCGTGGTCCGGAACCGCGCAGCCGCACACCGGGCGGGACCGGAACGGTTCCTCCCGGCCCGGCCGTGCCGCCGCGCGTGCGGAGCGGAACCGGACCGGTCGTTCCGGGCGCGAGCACGGCCCCGTTCCCGCGGAGCCGGACGTGACGGCCGCGCGGCGGCACGGCCCCTGCCGCGTCCGTCCTGCCGCACCCGCCGCACAGGTGGATCGCCGCCACAGGACGGGTAGGGTCCGTGGCGTACTGTGCTTCAGCCGCAACGCGGCGCTGGGGCAGTTCAAGGACCGGCCCGATGCCATAAGGCGGGCTGCCGCTTACGTGGAAGGAATCGCGTGGAAGCCAACACTCGCAGCACCGGGCGTCTGCCGGCTGCCTTCCTGACCCCCGGGTCGTCGTCCTTCATGGACTTCCTGTCGGAGCATCAGCCGGAGATGCTTCCGGGGAAGCGGCAACTGCCGCCCGTCCAGGGTGTGGTCGAGGCGCCGCACGGGACCACGATCGTCGCCGTGAGCTTCCCCGGCGGCGTCGTGCTCGCCGGTGACCGCCGGGCCACCATGGGCAACGTCATCGCCCAGCGGGACATCGAGAAGGTGTTCCCCGCGGACGAGTACTCGGCGGTGGGCATCGCCGGCACGGCGGGGCTCGCCGTGGAGATGGTGAAGCTGTTCCAGCTGGAGCTGGAGCACTTCGAGAAGGTCGAGGGCGCGCAGCTGTCACTGGAGGGCAAGGCGAACCGGCTGTCGGCCATGATCCGGTCCAACCTCGGGATGGCGATGCAGGGCCTGGCCGTGGTCCCGCTGTTCGCGGGGTACGACGTGGACCGGGACAAGGGGCGGATCTTCTCCTACGACATCACGGGCGGGCGCTCGGAGGAGCAGGGTTACGCGGCCACCGGTTCCGGTTCGGTCTTCGCGCGCAACGCCATGAAGAAGCTCTTCCGGAGCGACCTGAACGAGTCCGAGGCGACCACCCTGGTGGTGCAGGCCCTGTACGACGCCGCGGACGACGACTCGGCGACCGGCGGTCCCGATGTCGCCCGCCGGATCTACCCGATCATCACGGTGATCACCGAGGACGGCTTCCGCCGGCTCACCGAGGACGAGGCGTCCGGGATCGCCCGGTCGGTGCTGGAGCGGCGGCTGGAGCAGCCGGACGGTCCGCGCGCCGCGCTGCTGTAGGGCACGCGGTTCGTTTGTGACGGTCCCTCACCCAGCCTCCATCCAGTGACTTCGACAGAAAGGGACGGTTGACCCGTGTCGACGCCGTTCTACGTCTCACCCCAGCAGGCGATGGCCGACCGGGCGGAGTACGCCCGCAAAGGCATCGCGCGCGGCCGCAGCCTGGTCGTGCTGCAGTACGCCGACGGCATTGTGTTCGTCGGCGAGAACCCGTCCCGCGCGCTGCACAAGTTCAGCGAGATCTACGACCGGATCGGCTTCGCCGCCGCCGGCAAGTACAACGAGTACGAGAACCTGCGGATCGGCGGGGTGCGCTACGCCGATCTTCGGGGCTACACCTACGACCGGGACGACGTGACCGCCCGGGGCCTGGCGAACGTGTACGCGCAGACCCTGGGCACGATCTTCTCGAGTGCGGCGGAGAAGCCGTACGAGGTGGAGCTGGTGGTGGCCGAGGTCGGCGAGACCCCGGAGGGCGACCAGATCTACCGGCTGCCGCACGACGGCTCCATCGTCGACGAGCACGGCTCGGTGGCGGTGGGGGGCAACGCGGAGCAGATCAGCGGCTACCTGGACCAGCGGCACCGGGACGGCATGACGCTGGCCGAGGCGCTGGCGCTGGCGGTGCAGTCGCTGTCGCGGGACACCAACGGCAGTGAGCGGGAGATTCCCGCGGAGCGGCTGGAGGTGGCGGTGCTGGACCGCACGCGGCCGCAGCAGCGGAAGTTCAAGCGCATCACCGGGCGGCAGCTGGCGCGGCTGCTCGCGGCGGACGGCGCGGAGACGGCGTCCGAGGCCGAGGCCGACGTGGAGGCGGAGGACGAGGCGGGGGGCGCGTCCGGGGGTCCGTCCGAGGGCACGCCGGGAGGCGGGAAGTAGGCCGACCGGCCGCTCCCGGGCCCGTCCGGGTGAGCCGGCGGGTCCGCGGGGTCCGGCGGGGGTGTGCGTCCGCGGTGCGGGCGGACGCCCCCGTCCGTCGTGTCAGGGCCGTGGCGCGGGCGGGGCCGTCGATCCCCGGACCACCAGGTGGACGGGGATGTCTCCGGCCTCGGGGGTCCGGTGGTCGAGGACCGCGAGGAGGGTCCGCATACCGCGTTCGCCGAAGAGTTCCGCGTCGAGGCGGACCGTGGTGAGTTCCGGGTCGAGGGCCGTGGCCAGGGCCAGGTCGTCGAGGCCGGTGACGGAGAGGTCGTCGGGGACGCGCAGGCCGAGCCGGCGGGCCGCCTTGTAGGTGCCGGCCGCGAGCTGGTCGTCGTCGCAGACGACGGCGGTGGGGCGGCCGGGGGCGGCCAGCGCGGTGTGGGCGGCGGTGACGGCGCCCTGGATGGAGATGGGCGACCGGGCGGTGCGCAGGGTCGTGCCGGGGACCGCGGCCAGCCCGGCCGCCAGTTCGCGGGCGCGCACGTCGAAGGTCCAGGAGGGGACGTCCGCCGCCAGGTGGAGGATGTCGCGGTGACCCAGGTCCAGGAGATGGCGGGTGAGCTGCCGGACGCCGTCGGCGATGTCGAGGTTGACCGTCGCGGCGCCCAGCTCCCCCTGGTCATGCTCGACAGCGACCCCGGGAGCCCCCTGGGCGCCGCG
>NZ_LIRG01000614.1 GCF_001419695.1 Streptomyces prasinopilosus | reverse complement strand
GTGCCGCCGGCACCCGGCGGGGATGCCCCGCGCACGCGACTCCCCCCGGTCCCGGCCGAGCGCGGCGCCGCCGTGACGACGGCGGAGCCGCCGGCGGACCCGTTCACCGGGCGGGACGGCGGGGCGGCGTGAAGCACGCCTTCCGGCGCACCGCGGTGGCGACCGCGGGCCGTCAGCCGCCCCGACGCCGTGCGCATCCTGACCACACTGACCTCACTCGGTGACGACCCGTACCGCCAGGACGCCGACGTCAAGGAGCTCACCGGCCCGTCCGGGCCGTACCGGCTCCGGGCCGGAAGCCACCGGATCGACGAAGGTGAACTCGTCGCCCCGGCCGCCGAGGCGGGTCGGCGGGACGTCCACCGCACCCTGGAGAGCCCCGTTCCTTCCCTCATCCCTCGCCGGTCACCAAGGACCAGGCGATGCCGTCGAGGGTTTCCCAGGAACGCGTCTCTCGTACGCGGCGACGTCCACATCTGGCTGGTGTACACGAAAATGCGTACACTAATGTCATGGCCGATAACACCGTGACCGTCAGGGAAGCACGCGCACACCTCGCGGAACACATCAACCGCGCCGAGGAAGGCACTCCAACCGTTATCACGCGCAACGGCGCCCCGGTAGCCGCGGTCGTGCCGATCACCGACTTCGAAGCGCTGGAGGAGGCGGCCGACGTGATGCTGGCCCGGGAGGCGGAAGCAGTTCTGGCCGACGGCGGGCCCACCGTTTCCATGGCCGAGCTGCTGGCGGACCTGTTCAGCGAGCGCGGTGAAGGCGCCGCGTGAAGTACGCCTTCCGGTTCACTACTGCTGCACAGCGGCAGCTTCGGGCCGTCAGTCGGCACGATGCCATGCGCATCCTGACCGCGTTGACCGCGCTCGGTGACAATCCGTACCGCGAGGACGCCGACGTCAAGAAGCTCACCGGCCCGTCCGGGCTCTACCGGCTCAGGGTCGGCAGCTACAGGGTCGCCTACCAGATCAACGATGGTGAGCTCGTCATCCTCGTCGTCAAGGCAGGCGACCGGCGGGACGTGTACCGCAACCTGTAGGCGGTCAGACCAAGGACCAGGCGATGCCGTCGAGGATGTCGTGTTCGCTCACCACGACCTCCTCCGCGCCGATGCGGTCCATGACCGACAGCAGGACCAGGGCGCCGGCGCCGATCACGTCGACGCGGCCCGGGTGCATGGACGGCACCGCGGCCCGCTCGGCGTGGGTGGCGCGCAGGAGCCAGTCGCTGATCTCCCGGACCCGTGCGCGCGGGACCCGGGAGTGGTGGATGGCCGCCGAGTCGTACGCGGGCAGGTCCTGCGCGATCGCCGACACCGTCGTGACCGAGCCGGCCAGGCCGACCAGGGTGCGGGCCTCGCGCAGCGGCACGGTCCGCTCGGCCCGGTCGAGGGCGGCCTCGATGTCGGCCCGCATCGCCGCGATCCGTTCCTCGGTCGGCGGGTCGACCACCGCCCCGTCCGCCAGCAGGTGCCGCTCGGTCATCCGTACGCAGCCCACGTCCACGGACCGGGCGGCGCGCACCCGGTCGTCGCCGACGACGAACTCGGTGGAGCCGCCGCCGATGTCCACGACCAGGAACGGGCGGTGCAGGTCCGCACGGCCCGCCAGTTCCCTGGTGGCGCCGGTGAAGGAGAACTCGGCCTCCTGGTCGCCGGTGATGACCTCGGGCTCCACGCCGAGGATGTCCAGCACCCCGCGCACGAACTCGTCGCGGTTCTCGGCGTCGCGGGAGGCGGAGGTGGCGACGAAGCGCAGGCGCTGCGCGCCGTGCTCCTTGACGGCCTCCGCGTACTCACGGCAGGCGGCGAACGTCCGCTCCAGCGCCTCGGGGGCGAGCCGGCCCGTGCGGTCGACGCCCTGGCCGAGCCGCACGATCGTCATGCGCCGGTCCAGGTCGGTCAGTTCACCGGTCGCCGGGTCGGCGTCGGCCACCAGGAGCCGGATCGAGTTGGTACCGCAGTCGATGGCGGCGACCCGGGTCATCGGTCGTTCCCCTCGTTCGGCTCGTTCGGCTCGTTCGATTCGGCCGCGGGGGAGCCGCCGTCCGGGCTCCCCGCCCGCCGTCCCCCGTCCGCGGGCGGTTCGGCGGCCGTCACGCACGGGCCCTTGCGCCACCACTCCGGCAGCATCGCGAGCGCCTCGTCGCCCAGCGGGTTGACCCCGGGGCCGGCGGCCAGCGCGTGGGCGACCAGGACGTGCAGGCACTTCACCCGGTCCGGCATCCCGCCGGCGCTCGGGAAGCCCTTCAGCTCCTCGATCTCGTCGCGGCGCCGGATGTAGTCCTCGTGCGCCGCCCGGTACGCGGACGCCAGCTCCGGGTCCGTCGCCAGCCGCTCCGTCATCTCCTTCATCACGCCGTTCGCCTCCAGCGTCCCGATCGCCGAGGAGGCCCGGGGGCAGGTGAGGTAGTACAGCGTCGGGAAGGGGGTGCCGTCGGGCAGCTTCGGCGCGGTCTCGACGACGTCCGGCTGCCCGCAGGGGCAGCGGTGCGCGATGGCGCGCAGCCCGCGCGGGGGCCGGCCGAGCTGCTGCTTGAACGCCTCGACGTCCGCGTCGGTCGGTTCGGTGCGCGGGGTCGTGGGCGGGAGGGTGTCCATATCCGTCTTTCTGCGGTTCTCTGCGGTTCTCGGCGGTTGCCTGCGCGGCCCCGGAGCGGGGTCCCCTCCGTGCGACGGGCTGTCGCCGCCGCACGGGGCCGTACGGGCCGGCCGGCCCCGCGGGTTCCGGTGGACCGCAGGGCACCAAGGCTACGGCCCCGGACTCACCGCTCGGCCGCGTCGGACTTGTCGACGCCGTCCCAGACGTTCGCGTACCAGGGGCGGTCGGCCGATCCGCGGTCGGCGCGCGGCTGCCCGGCCGCGTCCGGGTCGATCACGATGTAGCCGGTCTCGCCGGGCATGACGTAGTGCAGCCGCCTGCGGACCTGCTGCTCGGCGTAGGCGTCGTCCTGCCAGCGCGCCTTCATGTCGCGCAGGTGCTCGACCCGCCGGCGGGTCTCGTCCTTCTCCTGCTGGAGGTCGGCGATGTCGGCGCGCTGGGACACGTACTGCCGCATGGGGTAGGCGAGGGCCACGATCAGCGAGCAGACCACCAGGGCGAGCAGCGCGGCCCGGCCGGTCAGCCGGGAACGGCGGGCCTGGCGCTTGGTCTGCGAGCGGTAGACCCGGGCGGCGGTCTGCTCGCCGATCAGCCGGATCCTGGTCGCGGTGGAGAACCGGTCCCGGTCCTTCACGGCCATGTCCCCGCCTCCCGTTCCCCTGTCATACGCACGTACGTCCCCGGACACGGTACGGGACCGCGTCCGGGGACGGAGGGACCACCGGCCGGGACACGGCCCGGGCGGGACCCCGCACGGGCGCCGCCCGGGCAGGGGTCGCCCGGGCCGCGCCCGGTGGTTCCGCGGAGCGCCGTGCTCGCCGGCGCGCGGGGCGCCGTGCCTACTGGCCGGCGGGGCGGAACCGCGGGAAGGCGCTGCGGCCCGCGTACACCGCGGCGTCGTCGAGGATCTCCTCGATGCGCAGCAGCTGGTTGTACTTGGCGACGCGCTCGGAGCGGGCCGGGGCGCCGGTCTTGATCTGGCCGCAGTTGGTGGCGACGGCCAGGTCGGCGATGGTGACGTCCTCGGTCTCGCCGGAGCGGTGCGACATCATGCACTTGAAGCCGTTGCGCTGGGCCAGCTCGACGGCGTCCAGGGTCTCGGTCAGCGAACCGATCTGGTTCACCTTGACCAGCAGGGCGTTGGCCGCGCCCTCCTCGATGCCGCGGGCCAGGCGCTCCGGGTTGGTGACGAACAGGTCGTCGCCGACGATCTGGACCTTGTCGCCGAGCTTGTCGGTGAGGGCCTTCCAGCCGTCCCAGTCGTCCTCGAACAGCGGGTCCTCGATGGAGACCAGCGGGTACGCCCCGACCAGCTCGGCGTAGTACTCCGTCATCTCGGCGGCGGAGCGCTCCTTGCCCTCGAAGACGTACGTGCCGTCCTTGTAGAACTCGGAGGCGGCGACGTCGAGCGCGAGGGCGATCTGCTCGCCGGGGGTGTAGCCGGCTTCCTTGATCGCCTCGAGGATGAGGTCGAGGGCCTCGCGGTTGGAGCCGAGGTTCGGGGCGAAGCCGCCCTCGTCGCCGAGGCCGGTGGCCAGTCCCTTGCTCTTCAGGACCTTCTTCAGCGTGTGGTAGACCTCGGTGCCCCAGCGCAGGGCCTCGGAGAAGGACTCCGCGCCGATCGGCGCGATCATGAACTCCTGGATGTCCACGTTGGAGTCCGCGTGCGAGCCGCCGTTGAGGATGTTCATCATCGGCACCGGCAGCAGGTGCGCGTTGGGGCCGCCCAGGTAGCGGAAGAGGGGCAGGTCGCTGGCCTCGGAGGCGGCGTGGGCGACGGCCAGGGAGACGCCGAGGATGGCGTTGGCGCCGAGGGAGCCCTTGTTGTCGGTGGCGTCCAGGTCGAACATCGCCTGGTCGATCAGGCGCTGCTCGGTGGCGTCGTAGCCGACGAGCTCCGGGCCGATCTGCTCGATGACGGCCAGGACGGCCTTCTCGACGCCCTTGCCCTGGTAACGGCCGGGGTCGCCGTCACGGAGTTCGATGGCCTCGAAGGCGCCGGTGGAGGCGCCGGACGGGACGGCGGCACGACCCGTGCTGCCGTCGTCGAGGCCGACCTCGACCTCGACCGTGGGGTTGCCTCGGGAGTCCAGGATTTCCCGGGCTACGACGACGTCGATGGACGGCACGAGCATCTCCTTCATGGATGTGACGTGGTTCAGCGGGGCCACGGGGCCCTGCGGACCCGAGCCTATCCGGCTCGGCGCGATCGGCCATCCGGTCGGCCGCTCCGCGGACAGAACCGAGAGTAAATTGTTTCCGAACGGAACAAAGGCGGTATCGGAAAACCGGGGGACGGAAGGCCGGTCCCGCGCGGGCCGGCCTTCCGTCCCCCGGT
>NZ_LIRG01000613.1 GCF_001419695.1 Streptomyces prasinopilosus | reverse complement strand
GACAGGAGGGAGGCGACGGGCACGAGGGGCGGGGGAAAGGACGGAGCCGGGCAACCATCCGGCGTACGTCCTGCGTCCGTACACCTGTACGCCGTCGGTAGCGGCGGACGCGGTACGGACTCCGGGGCGGGCGCCGACGCGGGCCCCGGCACGGCGTGATCCGGCAGGGGGAGGAACGGCAGTGGGAAGTGGAGCGACACACCGGCGGCTCGCGCTCGTCCTGGCGGTGCTGACCACGGCGGGACTGCTGGTGGCCGCCGCGCCGGGCACCGCCCAGGCCGCCGCGCACTGTCCCGGACGCAAGATGCGCACCCTGCCGTTCTCCACCGGCTCGGTCGTCGTCCACAAGCGCGGCGGCTACCTCTGCGCCGTCACCCTCGCCAAGAAGCCCGGCACCCAGCGGAAGATGTCGGTGAGCATCCGGGCGCGCGGCGGGCGCCCGGTGGTCGACGAGGGCCGCTACAAGCGGCACGCCGGCCCGGTCACCGTGCACGCCGGACGCCGCTGCATCTGGGTGAAGGGCAGGGTGGCCGGCGGATCGGTCAGCTCCGGCTGGATCCTGTGCTGAACGCGCGACCGGGCGCGGGGCCGGGAGCGTGCCCGGCTCCGGGGACGGGACCGGGCGGACCGGGAGCATGCCCCGGAACCGGTCCGGGAGCGATCCCGAATCTCCGTCCCGTGTAAGGCCTTTGCCCCTGTCCGTACCGAGGGTTGTCCCCATGTCCCCTGGTGCTGCGGCGAGTCGGTCGGCTAGTTTCCCGGCCACATCTGTTTCACAGGGGAGTGTGCATGCGCAAGGCTCTCAGATGGCTGCTGACGCTCACGATGCTGATCGGCACGGTGAGCACGGCGAGTGCGGCCACCGCCGCCGGGCCCGACGTCGCCGCCGGCACCGACATCAAGGAAAGACTGCTCTCCGTCCCGGGCATGGGCCTGGTCGAGGAGAAGCCCTACCCGGGCTACCGCTTCTTCGTCCTCGAGTACACCCAGCCGGTCGACCACCGCAGGCCCTCCAAGGGCACCTTCCAGCAGCGGATCACCGTGCTGCACAAGGACGTCACGCGGCCGACCGTCTTCTTCACCGGCGGCTACAACGTCTCGACGACGCCGCGGCGCAGCGAGCCGACCCAGATCGTGGACGGCAACCAGGTCTCCATGGAGTACCGCTTCTTCACCCCGTCCCGCCCGGACCCGGCCGACTGGTCGAAGCTGGACATCTGGCAGGCCGCCAGCGACCAGCACCGCATCCACGAGGCGCTGAAGGGGATCTACCCCGAGAAGTGGATCTCCACCGGCGGCTCCAAGGGCGGCATGACCGCCACGTACTACGAGCGCTTCTACCCGCGTGACATGGACGGCGTCGTCGCCTACGTCGCCCCCAACGACGTGGTCAACGACGAGGACTCCGCCTACGACCGGTTCTTCGCGAAGGTCGGCACCGAGGAGTGCCGCGCCCGGCTGAACGGCGTGCAGCGCGAGGCGCTGGTGCGCCGCGGGGCGCTGAGCGAGAGGTACCGGGCCCTCGCCGCCGAGAACGGCTACACCTTCGACACCATCGGCAGCCTGGACCGGGCGTACGAGGCGGTCGTCCTCGACTACGTGTGGGGCTTCTGGCAGTACAGCACCGTGGCGGACTGCGCGCGGATCCCGGCGGACGCGAAGAACGCCACCGACGACGAGATCTGGACCTCGGTCGACACGATCTCCGGCTTCTCGTTCTACACGGACCAGGGCCTCAGCCCGTACACGCCGTACTACTACCAGGCGGGCACGCAGCTCGGCGCGCCGACGATCCGGTTCCCGCACATCGAGAGGAAGTACGTCCGTTACGGCTACCAGCCGCCGCGCCACTTCGTGCCCCGCTCGATCCCGATGCGGTTCGAGCACCGGGCCATGCGGGACGTCGACCGCTGGGTGCGGGACAACGCCCGGCGGATGCTGTTCGTCTACGGCGAGAACGACCCGTGGGGCGCCGAACCGTTCCGGCTCGGCAGGGGAGCGCGCGACTCGTACGTGCTGACCGCCCCCGGCATGAACCACGGCGCCAACGTGGCCGGTCTGATCGAGGAGGAGAGGGCGCTCGCCACGGCCCGCATCCTCGACTGGGCGGGCGTCGCGCCGGACGCGGTCGCCGAGAACCCGGCCGAGGCGAAGCCGCTGGCGAAGTTCGACCGCGAGCTGGACCGGCGGGACATCCGGCGGGAGCAGGCGCTGCACCGGTAGGACCACGGGCCGCGCCGGCGGCGGGGGGCACCGGGGGCCGCGGGGGTCACAGGGGCTCGGCGCAGCCCACCGGTGTGCCGCCGCCGAGCCGGACGTAGAGGGTCGTGGACACCGGGCACTCGGACCTGGCGTCCACGGCATCGGTCACCCGGTA
This sequence comes from Streptomyces prasinopilosus, assembly GCF_001419695.1. Classification (GTDB taxonomy): domain Bacteria; phylum Actinomycetota; class Actinomycetes; order Streptomycetales; family Streptomycetaceae; genus Streptomyces; species Streptomyces prasinopilosus. The sequence continues at coordinate 130 of NZ_LIRG01000613.1, read as the reverse complement.
CTCCGGCCGCCGCTCCCCCTCGCCGTCGCAGGCCGTCTCGCGGACCCGGCCGTCGTCCAGCCCGCGCACGCAGTCGCCGACGATGGTGCGCGGCCCGCCCCCGCCCCCGGGATCGCCCGGGTGCGGGGGC
>NZ_LIRG01000612.1 GCF_001419695.1 Streptomyces prasinopilosus | reverse complement strand
CCCCTTCTCCCCGCTCGTTCTGCCGGTTCCCCTTCCGGATCCTCCTCCTGAAAGGACCCCCTCCCGTGGACACCATGCGTGACCGGTTCGCTCCCGTCCTCACCCGGCTGCTGGACGAGGACCCCCGCGTCGCCGTCGTTCTCGCCGAGATCGGCGTGGACGCCTTCACCGGGGCCGCCCGCCGGCATCCGGACCGGGTCGTCAACGTCGGCATCCGGGAACAGCTCCTGGTGGGGGCCGCCGCCGGGATGGCGCTCACCGGTCTGCGGCCCGTCGTGCACACGTTCGCCAGCTTCCTCGTCGAGCGGCCGTTCGAGCAGGTCAAGCTGGACCTCGGCCACCAGGACGCGGGCGCGGTCCTGGTGAGCGCCGCCGCCTCCTTCGACTGGCCGGCCGGCGGCTACACGCACATGGCGCCGGGCGACGTGGCGCTGCTGGACACCCTGGACGGCTGGACCGTGCACGTGCCGGGGCATCCGGACGAGGCCGAGACGCTGCTGCGGCACGCGGTGGCCGCCGGGGACGACAAGGTGTACGTGCGGCTGTCCCTGCAGGCCAACGCGCGCCCGCTGCCGGTGGACGGCGGGCGGTTCCGCACCGTCCGCGAGGGCCGCGGGGGTGTGGTGGTCGCCGTCGGTCCCGTGCTGGACGCGGTGCTCGCGGCCACGGAGGGCCTCGACGTCACCGTCCTGTACGCCACCACGGTCCGGCCCTTCGACGCGGCCGCCCTGCGCCGGGCCACCGAGGCCGCGGGGACGGACGTCGTCCTGGTCGAACCGTATCTGGCGGGCACGTCGGTGGCGGCGGCGAACGACGCGCTGTCCGACGTGCCGCACCGGGTGCTGGGGCTGGGTGTGGGCCGGCGGGAGCTGCGCCGGTACGGGCGGCTCGAGGAACACGTCGCCGCGCACGGCCTCGACGCCCGCTCGCTGCGGGAGCGCATCGGAGCGTTCACCGCGGCCGGAGCGCCCCTCCGGCTCCGGCCGCGGTCCACCGGCCCGGATCGTGCCACGGTCCGCTGACGGCCTTCGGGGGTCAGTCCCCGGGCGGCAGGCCGAGCCGGGGATGCGCTTCGAGCAGCCGGGGCGGGGCCGTCTGGCGCCAGGAGTCGGCGAGGACGTCGTGCAGTTCGCCCTCGTCCTCCAGGGCGGCGAGGCGGACCCGGACCCAGGCGAACTGCGCCTCGTGATCCGCGATCCAGAACTTCTCCGACTCGGCGAGGGCCAGTTCGTCGCGCTCCTCCTTGGGGCAGCGCACGGCGATGGACGTCTCGTCCTCGGGCAGGGTGGCGAACATCTTCCCCGCCACCCGGAACGTGGGCATGCTCCAGGCCACCTTCTCCGTCGTGTCCGGGAGGGACAGCGCGATCCGTCGTACGTCTTCGGCATCCGGCATGGCAGGCAACGTAGCGGCCGCCACTGACAATCACCCGGTGGCGGGGGCCGGTTCCCCGCTCCGGCACCGGGCGGGCCTGAGGCCCGGGGGCCGGTCCCGGGCCCTACGCCTCGCCGGCGGCCTCGCCCAGCGCGTCCAGGACCGGGCGGATCAGCGGGTGCTCCTCGGCCCCCCGGCGGACGGCGGCGAAGACCCGGCGGGTCGGCACGACACCGTCGACCGGGCGGACGACCACACCGGCCAGGTCCATGCCGCGCAGTGCCGAACGCGGGACCAGCGCGACGCCCACGTCCGCCGAGGCCAGGGCCACCACCGCGCGGAAGTCGTCCGAGGAGTGCTCGAGCAGGGGCTGGAATCCGGCGTTCTCGCAGGCCAGGACGACGACATCGTGGCAGGGGTTGCCGGGGTACGGGCCGATCCACGGGTCCTTGGCCAGCTCGGCGAGCGGTATCTCGGCGGTGCCGGCCAGCCGGTGGGTGACGGGGACGACCGCGTCGAAGGGCTCCGCGTACAGCGGTACGTGGGACAGCCGGGGATCGTCGGCGGGCGGCGCGCCCCGGTACTCGACGGCCACGGCGACGTCGACCTGCCGGTCCAGCAGCATCGGCAGGCTGGCGTCGCCCTCGGCGTCCTGGACGCGGATGCGGATGCCGGGCGCCGTCTCGGCGAGGCGGACCACCGCGGGGGCGACCACCTCGGCGATCCCGGTCGCGAAGGAGGCGACGGTGACGGTGCCGGCCGCGCCCGCGCCGTACGCGGCGAGTTCGGCCGCGGCCCGCTCCAGCTGGGCGAGGACCACGTTGGTGTGGCCCAGCAGGATCTCGCCGGCCGGGGTCAGCCGCACGCCCCTGGCGCCGCGGTCCACCAGCCGGTGGCCGGTCTCCTGCTCCAGGGCGGCGAGCTGCTGGGAGACCGCCGAGGGGGTCAGGTACAGCGCGGCGGCCGCCGCCGTGACCGTGCGGTGGTCGGCCACCGCGCGGAGGATGTGGAGCCGCCGTGCCTCGATCATGGAACCGATTCTCTCAAACGCCGCCGCGCGCCCCGCCCGGGCGACCCTCGCGGGCGGGGCGCGCGGCGGGGCGCGTCAGGCCCCGCTCAGGCGTCGAGCTCCGCACGCGCCGCCACGAAGGCGTCCACCGCGCGGTTCACGTCCCCGGCGGAGTGCGCGGCGGACAGCTGGACGCGGATCCGGGCCTGTCCCTCGGGCACCACGGGGTAGGAGAAGCCGATCACGTACACGCCGCGCTCCAGGAGCAGTTCCGCGAGGCGTCCGGCGCGGGACGCGTCGCCGATCATCACCGGGGCGATGGGGTGGTCGCCGGGGAGGATGTCGAAGCCCTCCTCGGTCATCCGGCGGCGGAACAGGGCGGTGTTCTCACCCAGCCGGACCCGCAGGTCGTCGGCGGACTCCAGCAGGTCGAGGACCTTCAGCGAGGCCGCGGCGATCACCGGGGCGAGCGTGTTCGAGAACAGGTACGGGCGGGAGCGCTGGCGCAGCAGGGCGACGATCTCCGCGCGGGCGGCGACGTAGCCGCCGGAGGCGCCGCCGAGCGCCTTGCCGAGGGTGCCGGTGAGGATGTCGACGCGGTCCATGACCCCGTGCAGTTCGGGCGTGCCGCGCCCCCCGGCCCCGACGAAGCCCACGGCGTGCGAGTCGTCCACCATGACCATGGCACCGTGACGGTCGGCGAGGTCGCAGATCTCGGCCAGCGGTGCGACATGGCCGTCCATGGAGAAGACGCCGTCGGTGACGATCAGCTTGCGCCGCGCCCCGCCCTCGGCGGCCTCCTTCAACTGGCGCTCCAGGTCGGCCATGTCACGGTTGGCGTAGCGGAAGCGGCGGGCCTTGGACAGCCGGATGCCGTCGATGATCGACGCGTGGTTCAGCGCGTCGGAGATCACCGCGTCCTGCGCGCCGAGCAGCGTCTCGAACACGCCGCCGTTGGCGTCGAAGCAGGACGAGTAGAGGATCGTGTCCTCCTGGCCGAGGAACGCCGACAGCCGCGCCTCCAGCTCCTTGTGCACCTCCTGCGTGCCGCAGATGAAGCGCACCGACGCCATGCCGTAGCCCCAGCGGTCGAGGGCCTCGTGGGCGGCGGCGAGCACCTCGGGGTGGTCGGCGAGGCCGAGGTAGTTGTTGGCGCAGAAGTTGAGGACCTCGCCGGGCCGGCCGCCCGCGGTGACGTTCACGGTGGCGGACTGCGGGGTGCCGATCACGCGCTCGGGCTTGTGCAGTCCGGCGGCGCGGATCTCGTCGAGGGTGGTGCGGAGGTCGTCGCGCACGGAGTCGAACATGGAGAGGCTCCTGAAGGTGCTCGCGGAAGGGGGGAAGGGCCGGGAAGGGGCGACGGGGACGCCGGGGCGGCTACGCCGTCCAGTCGAGGATGATCTTCCCGCTGCGGCCGCTCGCCGCGTCCTCGAAGGCCGCCTCGAAGTCGCGGTGGGAGTACCGGCCGGTGATCACGGGGGCGAGGTCCAGGCCGCCCTCGAGGAGCACCGACATCGCGTACCAGGTCTCGAACATCTCACGGCCGTAGATGCCCTTGAGGGTGATCATCGAGGTGACGATCCGGGACCAGTCGACCGGGAACTCCTCGGCCGGCAGGCCGAGCATCGCGATCCGGCCGCCGTGGGTCATGTTGGCGATCATGTCGCGCAGCGCCTCGGGGCGGCCGGACATCTCGAGGCCGATGTCGAAGCCCTCGCGCAGGCCGAGGACGTGCTGTCCGTCGGCGATCGCCGCGTCCCGCACGTTCAGCGCGAGGCTCACGCCGATCTTGCGGGCGAGTTCCAGGCGTTCCTCGCTGACGTCGGTGATCATGACGTGGCGGGCGCCCGCGTGCCGGGCCACCGCGGCGGCCATCAGGCCGATCGGCCCGGCACCGGTGATCAGGACGTCCTCTCCGACGAGCGGGAAGGACAGGGCGGTGTGCACGGCGTTGCCGAACGGGTCGAAGATCGCGGCGATGTCGAGGTCGACGGGGACGCGGTGCACCCAGACGTTGGCCGCGGGCAGGGTCACGTACTCGGCGAACGCGCCGTCGCGGCCGACGCCGAGACCGACGGTGGCACGGCACAGGTGCCGTCGTCCGGCCTGGCAGTTGCGGCACTTGCCGCACACCAGGTGGCCCTCGCCGCTGACCCGGTCGCCGGTCTTGATGTCGCCGACGTCCCGTCCGGTCTCCACGACCTCACCGACGAACTCGTGACCGAGGATCAGGGGGGTGCTGATCGTCTGCCGGGCCCAGCCGTCCCAGGCGCGGATGTGCAGGTCGGTGCCGCAGATGCCGGTGCGCAGCACCTTGATGAGCACGTCGCCGGGGCCGACGGCCGGCTCCGGGACGTCCGCGAGCCACAGCCCGGGTTCGGCCTTGTCCTTGACGAGCGCCTTCAACGCACGGCTCCTCGGGGGTGGGTCCCGGCTCCGGGCATGCCGGAGCAGCCCTGGCCGGGAGCGGAGTGGGATCGCACTGCAATCTGCCGTACGACACCCTCACCGGTCCATCGAGGATTTCTTAAGCGCGGCCACAGCTTTCCTTCACGCCTCACCCCATCGGCGGCAGCGCACCGCCTCCCCCGGTTCAGAACGGCAGTCCGTCGCTCTCCCCGCGTTCGATCCGCACGACGAGGTCCGCGGCCTGTCCCTTGATGGCCGCGAGCCCTTCCTGCCCCCAGGCCCGGGGCCGGGTGTCGGAGACCGACACGGTGCCCAGCACCATGCCGGTGCTGTCGATGAGCGGGGCACCCAGGTAGGAGCGCACCCCGAACTCGTCCACGACCGGGTTGCCCGCGAACCGGGGGTAGTCGCTCACGTCCCCCAGGGCCAGCGCCTTGCGGCGGACCACCACGTGGGGGCAGAAGCCGTGGTCCCGGGGCAGCGACCGGCCCAGCAGTGCGCCGGTGCCGTCGCCGCGGACCACGGGCGCGACCGCCGGGGTGTGCAGCCCGGCGAAGAACTGGCCTTCCTGCCCGAGGAAGTTGACCATGGCGTACGCCGCCCCCGTGAACCCGGCGAGGCCGTAGGCGAAGGCGTCGAGGGCGGGCTCGGGGCGCTCGCCCAGTCCCAGCCGGCGCAGTCGTTCGGTGCGGGCCGGGGCCTCCCTGTCCTCGGGGGTGAGCAGCAGACGACCGGCCGGGCGCGGCGGGTCGTAGCTCATGGGCGGGCTCCCTGGATGTGGGCACATGTCATATACGGGCTCCGTGTCGGTGTGGGGGTGTCACGTGTGGGCGCCGTACCCCGTGGCGGTGGCCGGGGCGTGGGCGATGAGGTGACGGACCAGGGTCAGCAGGGTCTGGACGCCCGAGCTGGAGATCCGGGCGTCGCAGCACACGACGGGGATCCCGTCCGGCAGGTCCAGGGCGGCGCGTACCTCCTGGGGGTCGTAGCGGAAGGCGCCGTCGAACTCGTTGACGGCGATGATGAAGCCGAGGCCGCGTTGCTCGAAGAAGTCGACGGCGGGGAAGCACTCCTCCAGGCGCCGCGTGTCGGCGATGATGACCGCGCCGAGTGCGCCTTCGCAGAGTTCGTCCCACATGAACCAGAACCGTTCCTGGCCCGGTGTGCCGAACAGGTAGAGCACGTGCTGCCGGTCCAGGGTGATGCGGCCGAAGTCCATCGCCACGGTCGTCTCGACCTTCTTCTCGATGCCGTCGAGCCGGTCGGTGGCGGCGCTGACCGTGGTGAGCAGTTCCTCCGTGCTGAGCGGCGCGATCTCGCTGACCGCGCCGACGAAGGTGGTCTTGCCCACGCCGAACCCGCCCGCGACGAGGATCTTGAGCGCGGTGGGGAACACGTCGGCGTCGGCGCCGTGGTCAGAGCTGTCGTCGTAGTCCATCGAGCACTGCCTCCAGAAGGGCCCGGTCCGTCGGATGGTGGTCGGACACGGGGGGTTTGGTGGTGAGGCCTCCGCCGTCGACGAGGTCCGCCAGCAGCACCTTGGTGACGGCCAGCGGCAGCTTGAGGTGGGCGGCCACCTCGGCGACCGGCAGGGGCGCGCGGCACAGTTCGAGTGCCTGGGCGTGCTCGGGGCCGAGGTAGCCGAAGGGGGTGGTCCCGGTGGCCATCACCTGTGACATCAGGTCGAGTTCGACGGTGGGGCGGGTGCGGCCGTCGCTGACGGTGAAGGGGCGTACCAGCCGTCCGGCCGCGTCGTCCAGCCAGGGGCCGTCACCGGCCGTCGCCACGTTCAAGGCCTCATCGCCGGGGGTTCGGCGGCGTGCTGCCGGGGGGCGGTCACCAGGTACGGCCTCACGCTCTTGACCAGCATGGCCATCTCGTAGCCGAGCACCGCCGCGTCGGCCTCGCGGCCGGCCAGCACCGCGAGGCCGACGCGGCGG
>NZ_LIRG01000611.1 GCF_001419695.1 Streptomyces prasinopilosus | reverse complement strand
TCCCGTCCCGGAGAGCGCGGCCGCGCACGGTGCCGCCCGCGCTCTCCGGGACGGGAGGACGGATCCCTCGGGTCGGGGGACTCCCGGGGCGGTCGGGTGCCCGTGCCGCCCGTACCGCCCGTGCCGTCCGCCCGGAGCACGGTTCGGCGGAGCGGTCCGCGGCGGATCGCTCCGCGGTACGGGCGGTCGGCCCGAAACGGTCCCCCCACGGACCGCGCGACCGGTGGTGCGTTACCGGTCGCGCGGCCCGCTCCCCGTGCCACTGGCCCCTTCGGCGCTCGTCCCCCACGGCGCTCGAACGGGGCTCATTCGGCCAGCACTCGGGCCAGCTCCGTCGTGGCACGGGCGATCTTGGTGTCCTGGTCGTCCATCAGGCGGCTCAGGTCGCCCCGCCGGGCGCGCACCGCCTGGCGGGCGGCCCGCTCCCAGACGACCGGGTTCTCGCGGCGGTTGAGCAGCTTGGGATACGCGGCGGCGGTGCACTCCCACTGCCGGGCGTCGGCGATGGCCCCGAGCAGCTGGATGATCCCGGCGCGGCAGGTCACGTGCGGCAGCTGCGCCAGTTCCCAGAGGAAGGGGACCGTGGCGGCCGTCGCCTGCTCCACCACGAAGCCGTACTGGCAGATCCGTTTCCGCAGATCCTCCAGGGCCGTCCGGGCCGTTTCGGCGTCCCCCCAGGCGATGCCGTTGAGCAGCAGGGGAATGGCCGCCGCGGATCCGGTGGAGTCCTGGATGTCGCGCCACGGCACACGGGACAGTGACGTGAGCGGTGTCGTACGGGCCATTCCGGTCGGGGACGTGCGGCGCACGGGGTGCTCGCTGCCCGGCTGTTCCGTAGAAACGCTGCGCATCGCGTGGGTGCCTTTCGCGGCGGTCGTGTCGAGTGGGGGAAGGGGTCAGGTGGACGGCCGGGGCCGGCCCGTCCCGCCCGCCGGGAGCACCGGAACCGGGAGGGCCGTCGCGACCGGTCTCCCGGCCCGCCGCGGCGCCGTGGCGGGCGCAGGGGTCCCGGCGGGCGCGGCCGGAGCACGGCCACGCGTCCGTACGGCGGCTCCGGCGGCCGGCCGGATCACTTGGTGCGCAGGTGAGGACACTCCGTCTCCCCGATGCGGCGTCAGGACAGCGCGCCAACAAGGGGGTTGACGCTCCGGCTATTATCCACGCCGAGAGCGTTCGCGTGCAATTGCACGAGAAATTGCGTGAAATTTTTTCGAGGTGGACCGGAGTGGATCGAGGGCGATCCGGCCCGGCCCGCCCCGGCGGACCGCCGGGCGCCGCCCGGCGCCACACAGGAACAGCGAGGAGGCCGCGGTGCCAGGAGTGCGCAACGGAGTGCGGGCGAGTTCCCTGGACGCCTGCTGGATCAAGAGCCGGCACAGCAACGCCGAGGGCAACTGTGTCGAGGTGGCCCCGCTGGAGGACGGGGACGTGGCGATGCGCAACTCCCGCGACCCCGACGGGCCCGCGCTGGTCTACACGCCGGCGGAGCTGGCGGCGTTCCTGGCCGGCGCGAAGGACGGAGAGTTCGACCACCTGGTCTGATCTGCCCGTCTGCCCGTCTGCCCGTCTGCCCGTCTGCCCGTCTGCCCGTCTGCCCGTCTGCCCGTGCGGTGCGAGCGGGCCGGCGCGGAGTCCAATCAGCCATTTCCGCAAGGCTTCCGCCGGGCGCCTACGCCGCGGCGCACTGGGGTGCGATAGTGTAAAACGCCCCTGTGCCGGTCTTGCTGGGAGTCAGGATGTCCGCCGCGTCGCCTCGCCTCTCCCGTCTGGAGCCCTACCTGGACCGGCCCGAGCCGGCCCCGACCCTGCTGAAGATGCTGGTCGGCGTGCAGCTGGCGGGCTTCCGCGAGGACGCCGGGCTGGCCCAGGACCAGGCGGCGCGTTCCGTCGGCTTCAGCGCGGCGAAGCTGTCCCGCATCGAGGCCGGCAAGGGACGCCGCCCGCCCACCGAGAGCGACGTGCGGGCCCTGCTCGAGCTGTACGGCACCGACGCCTACGAGACCTCGGTCCTGGTCAAACTGCTCCAGCGGGCCGGCGAGCCGGGCTGGTGGCAGCGGTACGACAAGCGGCTGATGCCCGAGTGGTTCGACCGGCTGGTCGGACTCCAGGAGGCCGCCGCCACCATCCGCACCTTCGAGATCCAGTACGTTCCCGGCCTGCTGCAGACCGCCGCCTACACCCGTGCGGTGGTGGAGCGCGGCCTGCCCAACGCGCCGGCGGGCGAGGTGCAGCGCCGCGTCGAACTCCGGATGCGGCGGGCCGAGCTGCTGACGCGGAAGGGCGCCCCGCAACTGTGGGCGATCATCGACGAGTCGGTCCTGCTGCGCGTGCTGGGCAGCGCCGACGTGATGCGTGAGCAGCTCACCCACCTGATGCGGATGGCCGAGCGCCCCAATGTCACGGTGCAGATCGTGCCGTTGAGCGTGACGAACGCGTCGGCCCCCGCCATTCCGGTGACGTACCTGCGCTTCGGCGGCCTCGACCTGCCCGACGTGGTCTACCTGGAACACATCAGGAGCGCCAACTTCCTCGAGGACCTCGACGAGACGGAGGAGTACCGGATCGCGCTGGACCGCCTCGCCGACGAGTCGCTGCGGCCCCGTGAGTCCCTGGAGCTGCTGCGCGCCACGGTGCGGGACCGCTACCCGGAACCGCGGTCCGGGAAGTAGCGCCTGGAGCCGGAACGCCGCGCGGGTGCGCCCCGGCCCGCTCCGGTGACCCGGGACCGGCGTGGGCCGGGGCGCCTGCGTGACCGCGCGCCGGCGGCACGCGTGCCGCGGGGGCCTACAGCGGGATCCGGCCCACTCCGCCGAACTCGATCCACTCCTGGCTGAGCTGACGGGGCGCCACCTCGGTGTCCGGGCGCCAGGTGGAGACCTCCACCAGGCCCGGCTCCAGGATCTCCAGACCCTCGAAGTACGAGGCGACGTCGCTCTCCCGCCGCACCCGGCCCCAGTGCCCCTGGGTCGCCCGGTCCATGAACTCGGTGACGGACCTGCGGACCTCCGGATCCTCGCTGACCAGCTGGCACATCACGAGGAAGCTGCCCGGCGCGAGCCGTTCCCGGACGCGGCGCACCAGGGCGGCTGGACCGTCGGTGTCGCTGTCCGGGATGCAGTGGAACACGCTGTTGAACAGCACGCAGGCCGGCTGCGAGAAGTCGATCAGGCGCCGCGTCTCGGCGTGGTCGAAGATCGCCTCGGTTTCCCGCATGTCGGCCTGGATGACCACCGTGCGCTCGTCCTGCTCCAGCAGTGCGCGCCCGTGCACCAGCACCATCGGGTCGTTGTCCACGTACACCACGTGGGTGGTCGGGTCGACGCGCTGGGCGACCTGGTGGACGTTCTCCTGGGTGGGCAGCCCGGAACCGTGGTCGAGGTACTGCCGTATCCCGTACTCCTGGGTGAGGACCCGGACGACCCGCTGGAGGAAGCGCCGGTTGTTCAGGGCCAGGCGGCGCGTACTGGGCACGACCCGGTCGAGCTCTTCCACGGCGGCACGGTCGGCGGCGTAGTTGTCCTTGCCGCCCAGATAGTAGTCGTACATGCGCGCGGCTGTCGGCACGGTCGCGTCGATCTCGGTGGACAGCTGATTGCCGGTGTGCATCGTTCCCCCTGCGGAGTGCCGCGCCAACTGGACTGGCTGGACAGGGAGTACATCCTAGGGAGCCCCGCACGGGTCGGACCAGCCCATCGGCGAACAAGACCCCGGAAGAAGAGCGGACCGCCGCCGCCGTCACCCGGTGTCGCCGGACCGGCGCACGCGGTCAACGCCCGCATCGACGCAGGTGTGCCGGTATCGTCGGTTTCGTCCCCGCCGGTGCACGGGGCGGACGAGGCCGGGCGGCCGGTTCGGCCGCTTCCCGGAGGGAGTCATGGACATCATGGACGACTACTACGATCTGGGCACCTACCGCCGCCCCGTGACGACCGCCGTGGCCGAGGCCCAACTCTGGTTCGACCGAGGCTTGTTGTGGACCTACGCGTTCAACCACGAGGAAGCGGTCGCCTGCTTCGAGAAGGCCGCCGCGGCCGACCCGGACTGCGCCATGGCCCACTGGGGCATCGCCTACGCCCTCGGCCCCAACTACAACAAGCCCTGGGAGGCCTTCGAGGGGGACGAACTCGTCCGCAGCGTCCAACGCACCCACGCCGCGGTCGAGTCGGCGCACGAGAGGGCCGCGGGAGCCACCCCGGTGGAGCGGGCCCTCATCGGCGCCCTGCGGGCCCGCTACCCCCAGGGCCGGGCCGTCGAGGACTGCTCGGTGTGGAACGAGCCCTACGCGGACCGCATGCTCGCGGTGTACGAGAGCGCCCCGGACGACCCGGACGTCGCCGTGCTCTGCGCGGACGCCCTGATGAACCTCACCCCCTGGCAGTTGTGGGACCTGAGGACCGGCCTCCCCGCGGCGGGGGCCCGCACCCTGGAGGCCAAGGCCGTGCTCGACCGTGCGCTCGCCGGCGAGGGGGGCGCACGGCACCCCGGCGTCGTGCACCTGTACATCCACCTGATGGAGATGTCCCCCACGCCGGAAGCCGCCCTCATGGTCGCCGACCGGCTGCGCGGGGCCGTGCCCGACGCCGGGCACCTGCACCACATGCCCTCGCACCTCGAGGTGCTGTGCGGCGACTACCGCCGCGTCGTGTCCGACAACGCCCTCGCGATCGCCGCCGACGAGAAGTACCTCGCGCGGGCCGGGGCCATGAACTTCTACACCCTCTACCGCGCCCACAACCACCACTTCAGGATCTACGGAGCCATGTTCGCGGGCCTCTCGGAGATCGCCCTGGAGGCGGCCGCGCGGCTCGAAGCCTCCGTGCCCGAGGAACTGCTCAGGGTGCAGAGCCCGCCGATGGCCGACTGGCTCGAGGGCTTCCTGGCGATGCGCTTCCACGTCCTGATCCGCTTCGGCCGCTGGGACGACATCCTGGCGCTGCCGTTCCCCGCCGACCCGGTGCTGTACTGCGCGACGACCGCGATGCTCCACTACGCCCGCGGCGTCGCCCTCTCGGCGACCGGCGACGTCGAGGGGGCCGGGGCCGAGCGGGAGAGCTTCCGTGCCGCGGTGGAGCGGGTGCCCCGGACGCGGATGCTGTTCAACAACACCTGCCGGGACATCCTCGCCATCGCGGCCGCGATGCTGG
>NZ_LIRG01000610.1 GCF_001419695.1 Streptomyces prasinopilosus | reverse complement strand
GCTTCACCGCGACCCGCCGGTCCAGCCGCTTGTCGTAGGCCGTCCAGACCTGGCCCATGCCGCCCTGCCCGATGAGCGTGGACAGTTCGTAGCGGCCGGGGCCCCGGCAACGACCGGGGTGACGGGTGGGCGTGACGGCGAAACGGGTGATCGCCGGCCGCTACGAACTGTCCACGCTCATCGGGCAGGGCGGCATGGGCCAGGTCTGGACGGCCTACGACAAGCGGCTGGACCGGCGGGTCGCGGTGAAGCTCCTGCGCCCGGACAAGGTGGCCGGCCAGGAGGCCGACGAACTGCGCCGCCGCTTCGTGCGCGAGTGCCGGGTGACGGCCCAGGTCGACCATCCGGGCCTGGTCACCGTGCACGACGCGGGCAGCGAGGACGGCGACCTGTTCCTCGTCATGCAGTACGTCGACGGCGCCGACCTCGGCGACCACCTCGCCGAACACGCGCCGTACCCGTGGCAGTGGGCGGTCTCGGTGGCCGCGCAGCTGTGTGCCGCGCTGAGCGCGGTGCACGCCGTGCCGATCGTCCACCGCGACCTCAAACCGCGCAACGTGATGGTGCGGCAGGACGGCACGGTCACCGTGCTCGACCTGGGCGTCGCCTCCGTGATGGACAGCGACACCACGCGCCTGACGCACACCGGTTCGCCCATAGGCTCGCCCGCCTACATGGCCCCCGAGCAGGCGATGGGCGGTGCGGTCGGCCCGTACACGGACCTGTACGCGCTCGGTGTGCTGCTGCACGAACTGCTCAGCGGCGACGTGCCCTTCGCGGGCTCCACGGCGCTCGGCGTGCTGCACCGGCACCTCTACGAGGCGCCGGTGCCGGTGCGNNGGTGCCCGAGGCGCTGGAGGCACTGGTGCTGCGCCTGCTCGCCAAGGACCCGCAGCACCGTCCCGCCTCCGCCCAGGAGGTCTACGAGCACCTGACGCTGCTGCTGCCGTCGCGGGGCACGCCCACCGGGGCGTCCCTCGACCCCACGCGTCCCTTCCTGCGCCCGCACGCCCCCTGGCCGGACCTGTCTCTGATACACATCC
>NZ_LIRG01000061.1 GCF_001419695.1 Streptomyces prasinopilosus | reverse complement strand
GTCCGGCCCGTCCGCGTCCGGCCCGTCCGCGTCCGCCGGCCGGCGCTCCGCCCGGAACCGGGCCGAACCGGTCGTGTTCCCGAGCCCGAAGGCGACGGCGAAGACCTGGGCCATGACCGCGTCCAGCGGGTCGGGGCTCTCGTACCGCACGGGGGCCAGCGGCAGCAGCACCGTGTCCTGCCGCGGCCACCGCGAGGGCCTCGTCAGGAGGGCGACGCGCCGTTCGTCGCGCAGGAGCCACGAGCTCTCCGCGTCCTTCCTCGACAGCACCCAGTGCCGGTCGGGCAGCCGCGCTTCCACGGAACTCCTCGACCTGCGCGGTTCCTCGCGGAGAACCAGCTCCGCGGCGACGTCGCCGACGGTCAGCCGAAGACCCTTGCCGGGTTCGGGACCGTCGGGGCGAAACCCGCGCGGGGCCCTGATCCGCACCGCGGGAGCGCCCGGCCCCCACGCGTCCACGCGCGCCAGCCGCCGGTCCACGGTGACGGTGACCGGCCCGGCGGGGCCCTGCGCGAACCGCCGCGCGATCCACAGCGGAACCCCCTCGGCGCGGGCGCGGGCCGCCAGAGCGGTCACCTGGCCGGGGCCACCGCACCGCCGGACCGCCAGTTCACCGAGCGCACGGGCGAACCGCGAGGCCTGTCGCACCTTCCACGGCACGGTCGTGCCGGTGACACGCGTCACCGGCACGATCCCCGCCCCCTCCGGGAGCCACTCCAGGGGGCGTTCCGTCCCGCCGCCTCCGAGCCAGGACCCGCGGTGGAACGCCTCCGCCATGGCACCGAGGTTCAGCTCGTCCAACGGCGTGGTCCTGCCGCCCCTGCGCAGCCGGTCCCCGGTCAGTTCCACGGTCCGTGCCAGCGGGTTCCTCGACCGCTCGCCGTAGAGCACCTGGCCCACCACGGCCCCTCCCCCCTGTCCGTCCGGCCGGCCGTCCCCGTCACTTGCTGACGGCGAACCGCATCAGGGCGTGCTCGTCGCCCTGCTTGACCTTGCCCGTCACGTTGATCACCTCGAGCTTCCAGCCGCCTCCGACGCGGACCGCCTTGGCCACGGCGCAGCAGTTGTCCTGGGTGAGCATGCTCGGCCAGATGTCGGCGACCTGCTGGGTGCTGCCCCCGGTGGCGTCGTAGACCTTGAAGCTGATGTTGCGCGCCTTCTGGAAGGCGCTGCCCTTCTTGTAGGCGGCGGCGATGAACACGATCGACGTGATGTTGGACGGGATCCGGGCGAACTCGACGGTCACCGTCTCGTCGTCCCCGTCACCGTGCCCCGTCTGGTTGTCCCCGCTGTGGACCAGCGAGCCGTTGCCCAGCGGGTCGAGCGAGTCGAGGCCCGCGAGGCGTACCGGGTCCCCGCCCTGCATGGCTATGGCGATCAGATCGAGGTCCGTGCCGGTCTTGCGGCGCAGCTTGCCCAGCACCCCGCCGCTGCTGCCGGCGGTCGGGTCCCAGGAGGCTCCGATGGACAGGTGGGTCACTCCGTCCAGGTCTGCCGGGCCGTCTTCCTTCGTGAGTGTGATCATGAGTGGGTCATCCTTCGTCAAGACGGACTACGACACGCAAAGTGTGCCCGATGCCCTGTCCGCCCCCTGCCACCGGCCCCGAGGGGGAGGGCGGGGCCTCCCGCCGGCAGGCCTCCCGCCGACGCCCCGCACCGGCCGCTCCCCGGGTCCCGCACGGCCGGGAACGGGCCGGAGCGTTGGTCCGGTCCGCCTCGCGCACGACGTCACCGGGGACGTCGCCGCCGGCCGCCTCCGTCCCCGCCGGGCGCCGGCCGTCCCCCTCGCGCGCGGGGCGGAGTCTGCGCGCACGGCCGCGAGGTGACCGTCCGTCATGGCGGGGTGGCGCAGGGGTGAGCGCGTCGCCTCACCGATCGATCACGAAACGCCCAACCCCTGGTTGCCGCACGGTGAGCAGGTCACTATGGGGCCATGACACCGGCGCAGCAAGCCATGGAGCGACTTCGGGCCTGGCCCGATCTCACCGTCTGCAAGGCGGGGTGCGGTACCGGACAGGCCCTCCGTTTCGTCCGCGACGAGGTCGTCCACTTCCACACGGGACGGGACGTCGACCTGCGCCTGACCCGTCGCGCCATCCAGCGCTTCCGCTACGACCTGAGCGCCTCGACCGCGATCCAACTGGTCCCGGGGTCGCACTGGGTGACGGTGCACCTGGACTGCGCCACCGACATCGATCTGCTGCTGACCCTGGTGAGCGTCGCCCTCAAGGCCCACCAGACCGCCCCTCCCCCCTCGTCCGCACCGGCGGTCTCCGGGTGCAACTTCCACCGGGTCACGGTGCTGCCGCGCGACCCGGTGGCCGAACACTGAGAGGGCGCCCGGCCGCGGGCCCCGGCCGGATCGGGAACCTCCGGCGGCGGCCCGCGGCCCCCTCACGGCCGCAGACCGCCGACGATGTCCGCGGTCGCCGTCAGGCCGCTGTGGATGGCGGGGGCGACGCCCGAGCTCGCCAGGCAGAACCCGAGCAGCAGGCAGACGATCCCGTGGGAGGGCTTCAGTCCGCCGTTGCGCAGGAAGAGCACCGCCAGGATCGCGAGCAGCAGCACTACAGAGATGGAAACGGCCATCGTCAACCTCCTCCGCCGCGTCCGCTGCGCGGCGTTCGGCCGCAAGTGTGGCGCAGCGGAGGGTTCGTCCGGGCGACTGAGCCGTCCTCCGAACGTGTGGTGTCCTGGGACGTGTGGTGTCCGTGGCCTACCGCGGGCGGTATGCGTCGAGGAAGGCCCGCAGCCCCGCGAGGTCGTCGGTGTTGAGGTGGTCGACGTCCGCGGCGACCAGTTCGCCCCACAGCGCGTCCCGGGCGGGGCCCGGCAGGTCGGGGGTGGCCCAGAACCGCACCGCCTGGCCGCGTCCGTGCGCGGCGCGCACGAGGTCGCGCAGCTTCCGCCGCTCGGCGGCGGGGAACGCGCCGACGCCCCGCCAGGTGAAGTGGAGCGACCAGTTGTCGCTGATCAGCGGGATCAGCGAGGAGCGGGCCGGGCCGCCGAGGTCGGCCGCGCGGCCGTCGTAGAAGGCGTGCCGCACCCGCTGGGCCTCCATGGGGGCGCGGGCCGCACGGTCGCCGGAGACCACGGCGGTGACCGGACCGGGCAGCACCCGGCCGCCCGCGCAGGTGGTGAACAGGTGCCGGTACCGCCGGAGACGGCGGTGGAGTTCGAGGTAGGTGGACGCGCCCTCGGTCTTGAGGTCGACGAGCAGCTGGAGCGGCGTGCGGTGCCCCCGGTACACCGACCCGTGATGGGCCCGCACGCGGGCGGCGAGCGGGTCGAGGTAGAGGGACTCGAGGGTGCGGGACGGGTCGAGGTCCTCGGGGTCGTGGGCGACGAGGAGCTGGTCGCCCACGAGGTGGACGTCGGCCTCGACGCTGCCGAAGCGGTGGTCGAGGGCGTCGAGGAGGGGACGTGGGTGCTCGTAGTCGTTGTGGGCGTGGGCGCGCCACAACGGCCGTGGCCGCTGGCCGTGTTCGCCGGCCATCGCCCGGGTGGCCGGCAGGGCGAACGGGGCCGCGAGGGCGGTGCCGAGGGTGGTGAGGGCTCTGCGACGGGTGGTGAGGGCCATGCTCCGCCTCCCTGGAACGGTGTACGGGGACCTCTGGAGTATGAGGTCCCCGCGTGCCCGGGGAGGGGTGCGGTGAGGCGAGTTGTCCGATCCGCCGTCGCGCGTTCACCTCACGGCACGGCCGGACACGGGGACCGGGACCCGGTGGATCGGCGGCGCGAAGGGCGGATGACCGGGCGTCAGGGCGCCCGGAGGTCGACGAGTCCGGCCAGTGCCTCACGGTGGGCGCCCGCCGTGCCGTAGGCGATCGAGTCGGCCTTGGCCCGCTTCAGGTACAGGTGGACCGGGTGCTCCCAGGTCATCCCGATGCCGCCGTGCAGTTGCAGGGCCTCCTCGGCGGCGTGGACGGCGACCCGGCCCGCGTAGGCCTGCGCGACGGCGACGGCGACGGCCGCATCGGCGTCGTCCCCGGCCGCCGTGCCGGCGGCCAGCGCATCCGCCGCGTTGCGGGCCGCCGCGCGGAGGCCGACGACCTCGAGCCACAGCTGGGCGAGCCGGTGCTTGAGTGCCTGGAAACCGCCCACCGGCCGATTGAACTGCCTGCGGTCCTTCAGGTGGCGGACGGTCTCCGTCAACGACCAGTCGGCCAGGCCGAGCTGCTCCGAGGCGAGCAGTCCGGCGCCCGCGCGCAGGGCCCGCCGCACGGCGGGTCCGGCGTCGCCCACCCGGTGTCCCGCGGCACCCTCCAGGGCGACGCGGGCGAGGGGGCGGGTCAGGTCCAGGGACGTCTGCCCGGTGACGGTGACGCCGGCGGCGTCCGCCTCGACGGCGTACAGCCCGCCGTCGTCCGCCGGGACGAGCAGCACGTCGGCCGCGGCCGCGTCCGCGATGCCGGCCAGCTCGCCGTGCAGGACGCCGCCCGCCGCGCGGGCGGTGGGGAAGGACCCGTCCGGGGCGGTGTGCAGGGGGACGGCGAGGGCGCCGATCCGGCGCGCGGACGCCAGGGAGGCGAGCACCTCGCTCCCGCCGGCGCAGGCCAGCAGCGCCTCGGTGGCCACGACGGCGCTGGTCAGATAGGGCACGGGGGCGACGGCCCGCCCCAGCTCCTCGAGGACGACCGCGGCCTCGCGGTGCGTGGCGCCCTGGCCGCCGCGGTCCTCGGGCACCAGCAGCCCGGCGAGGCCCATGCCGTCGGCGAGCGCCTTCCACAGCGACAGGTCGTGCGGGGCGTCCGTCTCGGTGCGGGAGATCACCCGGGCCGCGTCGCAGTGGTCGGTGAGCAGGTCCCGGACGGCGGCGCGCAGCGCCTCTTCCTCCTCCGAGTAGAGGAGGTCGGGCTGGGCGTCCACCGGACCCGCCGGGCCGGCGTGCGTCGGGCTCGTCGTGCTCATCGGGCCAGGTCCTTCCAGGCGACGTCCTTGTCGGTACGCGGCTCGGCCGGGAGGCCCAGGACGCGTTCGGCGACGATGTTCAGCAGGACCTCGCTGGTCCCGCCCTCGATGCTGTTGCCCTTGGAGCGGAGGTAGCGGTAGCCGGCCTCGCGGCCGGTGAAGTCGACCAGTTCGGGGCGCCGCATGGTCCAGTCGTCGTACAACAGGCCCTCGGCCCCGAGGAGTTCCACCTCCAGGCCGCTGATCTGCTGGTTGAGGCGGGCGAAGCCCAGCTTCATCCCGGCGCCCTCCGGTCCCGGCTGGCCCGCGACGAGCTGCTGGCGCAGGCGTTCGCCGGTGAGCCGGGCGACCTCGGCCTCCACCCAGAGTCCGAGCAGGCGCTGGTGCAGGTCGTGGGTGCGCAGTTCGGGACGTTCGCGCCAGGTCCTCGCGACCGGGCCGATCATGCCGCCCTCACGGGGCAGCCGCATGCCGCCGATGGCCACGCGCTCGTTGTTGAGGGTGGTCTGCGCGACCCGCCAGCCGTCGCCGACCTCACCGAGCCGGTGGGAGTCGGGGATGCGGACCCCGGTGAGGAAGACCTCGTTGAACTCGGCCTCGCCGGTGATCTGGCGCAGCGGCCGCACCTCGACGCCGGGGTCGGTCATGTCGCAGACGAAGTAGGTGATGCCCCGGTGCTTGGGCACGTCCGGGTCGGTGCGGGCGATGAGGATGGCCCAGCGGGCGAGGTGGGCGCTGGAGGTCCACACCTTCTGCCCGTCGACCACCCAGCCGTCCCCGTCCGCGCGGACCGCCCGGGTGCCCAGGGCGGCCAGGTCGGATCCGGCGCCCGGCTCGCTGAACAGCTGGCACCAGACCTCCTCGCCGGTCCACAGCGGCCGCAGGAAGCGCCGCCGCTGCTCCTCCGTGCCGTACTGGAGGATCGTCGGCGCGGCCATGCCCAGGCCGATGCCGATGCGCCGCGGGTCGTTGTCGGGCGCCCCGGCAGCCTCCAGCTCGGCGTCCACGACGGCCTGGAGGGACCGCGGGGCGCCGAGGCCGCCGAGCCCCTCGGGGTAGTGCACCCAGGCGAGTCCCGCGTCGAAGCGGGCCCGCAGGAAGTCGAGGCGGTCGGTGGTGGCGGGCGGTCGCGCGGCCAGCAGCTCCTGGGTGCGCCGCCTCAGTTCGGCTGCGTCGGTCATGCGACGGCTCCGTTCTCCGCCGCGGGCAGCACGGCGACGCGTCCGGTGGTGACGCCGTCCGCGACCCGCTGCACGGCGCCGGCGGCGCCGGACAGCGGCACGCGCTCGCTGACCAGCGGCTTGACGGTGCCCCGGGCGGCCAGTTCCAGGAGCTGCTCGTGGCAGTGCTGGACCAGCTTCGGGTTCCTGGTGTTGTAGAGGCCCCAGTGCAGGCCGAGGACCGAGTAGTTCTTCACCAGGGCATGGTTCAGCGCCGGGCTGGGGATGGTCCCGCTCGCGAAGCCGACGACCACGATCCGGCCCTCGAAGGCCACGGTCTTCGCGGACTGGGCGTAGGCCTCTCCGCCGACCGGGTCGTAGATCACGTCGGCGCCCCGCCCGCCGGTGGCCTCCTTCACCGCGGCGACGACGTCCTGCTCACGGCGGTCGATCACCACGTCGCAGCCCAGCTCGCGGGCGACGGCGGCCTTCGCCCCGCCGCCGACCACGCCGATGACGGTGGCGCCGGCGGCCTTGCCGAGCTGCACGGCCGCGCTGCCGACCCCTCCCGCGGCGGCGTGCACGAGCAGCGTCTCGCCGGCCTCCAGGCGGGCCCGGCGGTGCAGTCCGAACCAGCCGGTCTGGTAGCCGATGTGCAGAGCGGCGGCCTCGGCGTCGTCCAGCGCGTCCGGGGCGGAGCGCAGTCCGGCGGCGTCCGCGACGGCGTACTCGGCGAAGCCGCCGTGCGGCAGCGCGGGGTTGGCGAGCACCCGGCGCCCGTCCTCGGTCTCGCCGCAGATCTCCACGCCGGGGGTGAACGGCAGCGGCGGCCTGACCTGGTACTGGCCCCGGCACATCAGCGCGTCCGGGAAGTTGATGTTCGCGGCGCGCACCTTCAGCAGGACCTGGCCCTCGCCGGGTGTCGGCCGCTCCACGTCCGCGAGGCTCATCACCTCGCCCGGCTCGCCGATCTCGTGCACCTGCCATGCCTGCATGCGGGGCCTCCACGGGACTGTGAACGTCGGGTTCGACCGACCGGGTCCACCGCATACTAAGCGGTCGCTTGCCTTCAGGGAACCGTCTCGTGCGTCCCGGCCTTCCGCGCCCCCTCCGCCGGGGCGGCCCCGCCCCTCAGGACCGCTTGGGGCGTGCCCGTACGTGCATCCGCTCCCCCTGCGGGCCGAACAGGCTGAGGAACTCCACCGGCCCCTCCCCCGTCGACCCGAAGGCGTGCGGCACGCGCGTGTCGAACTCCGCCGCCTCCCCCGCCGTCAGCACCACGTCGTGCTCGCCCAGGACCAGCCGCAGCTTGCCGGACAGCACGTACAGCCACTCGTAGCCCTCGTGCGTGCGGGGCTCCGGTTCGAACGTGCGCTGCGGTTCGAGCACCTTGTACGCCTGGAGTCCGCCGGGCTGGCGGGTGAGCGGCCAGTGGGTGCGGCCGCAGTGCTGGAACGGCTTGGCGCGGATGCGCGGATCGCCGACCGGCGGCGCACCCACCAGTTCGTCCAGCGGCACCTGGTGGGCCTGCGCGATCGGCAGCAGCAGTTCGAGACTGGGTTTGCGCAGCCCGGACTCCAGCCGCGAGAGGGTGCTCACGGAGATGCCGGTCGCCTCGGACAGCCCCGCGAGAGTCACCTCCCGCTCCTTCCTGATCCGCCTCAGCCGGGGGCCCACATCCGCGAGAACGTCGTCGGTCGTCATACGGACATTGCAGGATCGGCAAAGGCATTTGTCAATCCGGGGGTGCTCGGGCGACGGTCGGCGTGGAGGTGGTCACCATGACCGAGAAGAGCGGGAGGACCCGTGACGGACGCGCGCACGGAACCGCGGGGGCGCCCGGCGCCGGTACCGGCGCCGGCTGTGACGTGGTGGTGGTCGGAGGCGGCGCGGCCGGACTGTCCGCCGCGCTGGTGCTCGGCCGGGCCCGGCTGCGGACCTTGGTCGTCGACGCGGGCGAGCCGCGCAACGCGCCCTCGTCCCACCTGCAGGGCTACCTGTCGCGGGACGGGATGTCACCGGCCGCGTTCCTGGCCGCCGGCCGCGAGGAGATCGCGGGTTACGGTGTCGAACTGCTCGCGGGCCGGGTGACGGACGTGACCCGGGACGGCACGGCCGCCGGCACCGGCACCGGTGACACCGGGTTCACCGTGCTGCTGGACGGCGGCCGGACCGTCCGCGCGCGGCGGCTGATCGTCGCCACCGGGCTGGAGGACGAACTGCCCGCCGTCCCCGGGGTCGCCGAACGGTTCGGACGGGACGTGCTGCACTGCCCGTTCTGCCACGGCTGGGAGGTCCGCGACCAGCCGTTCGGGGTGCTCGCCTCCAGCGCCATGAGTGCGCACCAGGCGCTGATGGTGTCCCGGTGGTCCAAGGACGTCACCTTCTTCCTGCACACGGTCGCCGAGGAGGAGCTGTCCGGCCAGGACCTGCGCCGGCTGGCCGCGGCCGGTGTCGGCGTGGTGTCCGGCGAGGTCGCCGGGCTGGTGGTCGAGGACGACCGGCTCACCGGCGTCCGCCTCGCCGACGGCTCCGTCCACGCCCGCTCCGTGCTGTACGTCGGGCCGCGCCCCGTGCCGCGGACGGGCCTGCTGGAACGGCTCGGCGCCGAGCTGTCCGAGACCCCGTTCGGCGCGTACCCGGTCGTGGACCCGACGGGCCTGACCTCGGTGCCGGGCGTCTGGGCGGCGGGCAACGCGGTCGGTTTCGCCGAACAGGTCGTCCACGCGGCCAGCGGGGGCTACCGGGCGGCGGCCGCGGTCGTCGGGGACCTGCTGATGACGGACCTGGACGCCGCGACGGCCGGGTGACCCGCGGCCGTTCCGGTGGCCCGGGTGTGGAACGCCGGACCCCGGAGCACCATGACTGCATGCTGCTGTCCCGACTGGCCCGTGTGTCGCAGGAGATCGCCGCCACCTCGGCGCGGTCCCGGAAGATCGCTCTGCTCGCCGAGCTGTTCCGGGACGCGGAGGCGGACGACGTCCCCGTCGTCATCCCCTATCTGGCGGGCCGGCTGCCGCAGGGCCGGATCGGGGTGGGCTGGAAGACGCTGAGCCGGCCGGTCGCCCCGGCGGAACGGGCGACCCTGACCGTCCGCGCCGTCGACACCCTGATCGGCCGGCTCGCCGAGGTGTCCGGCCCCGGTTCGCAGGCCGGGCGGACCCTGCTGCTCGAGGAGCTGCTGGGCGCGGCGACCGAGGACGAGCAGCGGTTCCTGCTGGGCCTGCTCAGCGGCGAGATCCGGCAGGGAGCCCTGGACGCGGTCGCCGCGGAGGGGCTGGCGCGGGCGACCGGGGCACCGCCGGCGGAGGTGCGGCGGGCGGTGATGCTGGCGGGCTCGCTGCAGGCCGTGGCCGGCGCGCTGCTGGCGGACGGCCCCGGCGCCCTGGAGCGGTTCCGTCTCACGGTGGGGCACCCCGTCCTGCCGATGCTCGCGCACAGTGCCCCCTCGGTCGCCGGGGCGGTGGAGAAACTGGGGGCGGCGGCGGTCGAGGAGAAACTGGACGGCATCCGCGTCCAGGTGCACCGCGACGGCGACACGGTGCGCGTGCACACCCGCACCCTGGACGACATCACCGACCGGCTGCCCGAAGTGACGGCCGCCGCGCGGGCGTTGCGGGGCGAGCGGTTCATCCTGGACGGCGAGGTCGTCTCCTTCGACGAGGAGGGGCGCCCCCGCTCGTTCCAGGAGACCGCCGGACGGGTCGGCTCCCGGACGGACGTGGCCGCGGCCGCCCGGAAGGTGCCCGTCTCGCCCGTCTTCTTCGACGCCCTGTCCGTCGACGGCCGCGACCTGCTGGACCTTCCGTTCGCCGAGCGGCACGCGGAGCTGGCCCGGCTGGTGCCGGAGCCGATGCGGGTGCGGCGCACGGTGGTGTCGGGCCCGGACGACCTGGACGCGGCGGAGGACTTCCTCGCCGAGACCCTGCGGCGCGGGCACGAGGGCGTCGTGGTCAAGGGCCTCGACGCCCCGTACAGCGCCGGGCGGCGCGGCGCGTCCTGGCTGAAGGTCAAGCCCGTGCACACCCTCGACCTGGTGGTGCTGGCGGCCGAGTGGGGCAGCGGCCGCCGCACCGGCAGGCTCTCCAACCTGCACCTGGGCGCCCGCACCGCCGACGGCGGTTTCGCCATGCTCGGCAAGACCTTCAAGGGGATGACCGACGCCGTGCTGGCCTGGCAGACCGAGCGGCTGCGCGAGCTGGCGGTCGACGAGAGCGGGTACGTCGTCACCGTGCGCCCGGAACTCGTCGTGGAGATCGCCTACGACGGCCTCCAGCGCTCCACCCGCTACCCGGCCGGCGTCACCCTGCGCTTCGCCCGGCTGGTCCGCTACCGCGAGGACAAGCGCCCGGACGAGGCGGACACCGTGGAGACCCTGCTCGCCGCGCACCCGGAGGTACGGCCGTGACGGGTGCCCGGAGCGCCGGCCTGCTGGTGTTCCGGCACGCCGAGCACGGACTGGAGGTGTTGCTCGGCCATATGGGCGGTCCGTTCTTCGCCCGACGGGACGCGGGCGCGTGGACCGTGCCGAAGGGCGAGTACGACGCCGGTGAGACGGCCTGGGACGCGGCGCGCCGGGAGTTCGAGGAGGAGCTGGGCCTGCCGCCGCCCGACGGGGAGGCCGTGCCGCTCGGCGAGGTCCGGCAGTCGGGCGGCAAGACCGTCACGGCCTGGGCCGTCGAGGGCGACCTCGACCCGGCGGACGTGGTGCCGGGCACCTTCCGGATGGAGTGGCCGCCGAGGTCGGGGCGGACGCGGGAGTTCCCGGAGCTGGACCGGGTGGAGTGGTTCCCGGTGGCCCGGGCGCGGGAGCTGGTCGTCTCCGCCCAGGCGGTGTTTCTCGACCGCTTGGCGGAGCACTCGCCCTGAGGAGCCCTTCCGCGTTGCGACGCCCACCGTCGCGCGGGAGGGTCGACATGCACGCCCCGTCCCCAGGGAGGCCAGCCATGCCCATCGCAACGGTGAATCCGGCGACCGGCGAGACGCTCAGGACCTACGAGGCCATGGGCGAGGAGGAGACCGAGCGCCGGCTCCAGCTCGCGGAGGCCACGTTCCGCACGTACCGGACGACGTCCTTCGAGGAGCGCGCCCGCCTGCTGCACCGGGCGGCCGACCTCCTCGAGGAGGACCGGGACCGCGTCGCCGAGGTGATGACCACCGAGATGGGCAAGCCCATCGGGCAGGCCCGCGCGGAGGCCGCCAAGTGCGCCAGGGCGATGCGCTGGTACGCCGACCACGCCGCGGACCTGCTCGCCGACGAGGAGCCCGACCCGTCCGACGTGAAGGACTCCGGCGCCTCCCGGGTCCTGGTGCGTTACCGGCCCCTCGGCCCGGTGCTCGCCGTCATGCCGTGGAACTTCCCGCTGTGGCAGGTCGTGCGGTTCGCCGCGCCCGCGCTGATGGCCGGCAACGTGGGCCTGCTCAAGCACGCCTCGAACGTGCCGCAGACCGCCCTGTACCTGGAGGACCTGTTCCACCGGGCGGGCTTCCCCGAGGGCTGCTTCCAGACCCTGCTCATCGGCTCCGCCGCCGTCGACGACGTCCTGCGGGACGAGCGGGTCAGGGCGGCCACCCTCACCGGCAGTGAGCCCGCGGGACGCGCGGTGGCCGCCACCGCCGGGGAGATGATCAAGAAGACGGTGCTGGAGCTGGGCGGGAGCGACCCGTTCGTCGTCATGCCCTCCGCCGACCTGGACCGGGCCGCCGAGGTCGCGGTCACCGCGCGGGTGCAGAACACCGGGCAGTCCTGCATCGCCGCCAAGCGGTTCATCGTGCACACGGACGTCTACGACGCGTTCGCCGAACGTTTCACCCGGGGCATGCGGGCCCTGACGAGCGGCGATCCCATGGACGAGGACACGGACGTCGGTCCGCTCGCCAGTGAGCAGGGCCGCAAGGACCTGACGGAGCTGGTCGACGACGCCGTACGGTCCGGGGCGCGCGTGCTGTGCGGCGGCGAACTCCCCGACGGCCCCGGCTGGTACTACCCGCCGACCGTCCTGGCCGGGATCACCCGCGACATGCGCATCCACCGGGAGGAGGCCTTCGGCCCGGTCGCCACGCTGTACCGGGCGGCGGACCTGGACGAGGCGGTGCTGATCGCCAACGACTCCCCGTTCGGCCTGAGTTCCAACGTCTGGACGCGGGACGAGGCCGAGATCGGCCGCTTCGTCCGGGACCTGGAGGCGGGCGGCGTCTTCGTGAACGGGATGACGGCGTCCCATCCGGCGCTCCCGTTCGGCGGGGTCAAGCGGTCCGGGTACGGGCGTGAGCTGTCCGGGCACGGAATCCGCGAGTTCTGCAACATCACCACGGTTTGGCACGGCGCGTGACACTCCCGCGGCTACGATCCGGTCTGTGAACCGCGAAGTGACTCTGCCTCTGATCGTCGACCACCGCGGTACCTTGCAGGTCTCCGCGGCGGACGTGAGCAAATTGCTGCGCACGATGGGCGGGCGGTGGCTGCATCTCGTGGAGTCCGGCGACGACCGGCTCGACGAGGACACGGTCGCCGCGCTCACCATCGAACTGGCGAAGCTGGCCGACCGGATCGACGTGGCGTGCATCGCCCACAGCAGCGGGACCAGGGCCTAGGCGTCCCGGGCGGCGGTCCGCCGGCCGCGGGCTCAGACCGGACGGAGCAGCGTCCTCCAGAACAGCGACTCGTAGCTCTGCAGCAGGTGGCCGTAGCCCCGCGCCAGGCCCTCGTCCAGGCGCCCCGTGTCCAGGCCGTCCTGGACCGCTTCCGCCGCCGCCCGGTCCGGGCCGGGAGACGGTTCGGCGAAGAGGTCGAAGAACGCGCGGGCCTCGGCGGTGAAGCCGTAGTGGGTGCGCAGCGCCTCGGCGATGGTGGCGCAGTAGCCGCCCCAGGCGGAGAAGTTGGCGGACACGGCGAGGACGGCGTCCGCCGGTGCCGCGTTGAGGGCCAGCCAGGCGACGTAGGCGGGGTAGGCCTGGCAGCCCGGCAGGGGGGTGTACGACGCCGCGCGCTCCCGGTCCACGCCGCAGGCCGCGGCGAAGGCCTCCAGCCGCCGCGCCGCCGGCTCCTCGCCCTCGGCCAGGGCGGTGAAGTACGCGGCGGCCCGCGGCTGGTCCGTGGAGCGGTCCGCCAGGTGCCGGAACGCGCGGCGGTCGGCGGGGATCACCCAGCTCTGTTCCAGGGCGAGCGCGGCCAGGGTGTCCCGGTCGGCCTCGCCGCGGGCGATCAGCGGTACGAGCGGGTTGGACCGGGGGTCCGGGGCCAGTTCCCGCGTGATCGTCTCCAGCAGTTCCCGGGCCGTGCGCGTCATCGCGGCCTCCGTCGCGTCGGTCGGCCGGTTCCGTGGGGCGGCCGGCTTCCCCACCATGGTCCCCCGGGAACCGGGAGCGCGTCATCCGCGCAGGGGCCGGTGACGCGGCCGGGGCGGGTGGTCCGGCGTGGGCCACCCGCCGGACCGGCCCTCGCCCTCGGCCCCTAGCGGATGGGCATGCCGGACAGGGTGCGGGCGATGACCAGGCGCTGGATCTCGCTCGTGCCCTCGAAGATGGTGTAGATGGCGGCGTCGCGGTGCATGCGCTCCACCGGGTACTCGCGTGTGTAGCCGTTGCCGCCGAGGATCTGTATCGCCTGGGCGGTGACCTGCTTGGCGGTCTCGCTGGCGTACAGCTTGGACATCGAGCCCTCGGCCGCCGTGAACGGCTTGCCGTTGACGGCCATCCAGGAGGCGCGCCACACCAGGAGGCGGGCGGCGTCGATCTGGGTGCGCATGTCGGCCAGCTGGAAGGCGACGCCCTGGTTGTCGATGATCGGGCGGCCGAACTGCTCGCGGGTCTGCGCGTACTCCAGGGCGACCTCGTAGGCGGCACGGGCGGTGCCGACCGCCATGGCGCCGACCGCCGGGCGGGAGGCCTCGAAGGTGGCCATCGCGGCGTTCTTGACGCGCTCGCCCCCCTGCTGCCTGGCGCGCTCCCGGGCGCGGGCGAGGCGCTCGTCGAGCTTCTCCTTGCCGCCGAGCAGGCAGGAACCGGGCACCCGGACGTCGTCCAGGATCACCTCGGCGGTGTGCGAGGCGCGGATGCCGTGCTTCTTGAACTTCTGGCCCTGGGAACAGCCGGGGGTGCCCGGCGGGATGATGAACGAGGCGTGCCCCTTGGAGCCGAGCTCCGGGTCGACGACCGCGACGACGACGTGGACGTTGGCGATGCCGCCGTTGGTCGCCCAGGTCTTGGTGCCGTTGATCACCCACTCGTCCTTGGCCTCGTCGTACACGGCACGCGTCCGCATGGAGGCGACGTCGGAGCCGGCGTCGGGTTCGGAGGAGCAGAAGGCGGCGACCTTGACGTCGTTGACGTCGCCGTACATCTGGGGGATCCAGGTGCCGATCTGCTCCTCGGTGCCGTTGGCGAGGACGCCGACGGCGGCGAGGCCGGTGCCGACGATCGACAGGGCGATGCCGGCGTCGCCCCAGAACAGCTCCTCCATGGCCATGGGGATGCCGAGGCCGGTGGCGTCGAAGTACTGCTGGGCGTAGAAGTCGAGCGAGTAGATGCCGACCTTGGCGGCCTCCTGGATGACCGGCCAGGGGGTCTCCTCGCGCTCGTCCCACTCGGCGGCCGCGGGGCGGATCACCTCGGTGGCGAAGCCGTGGAGCCACTCCCGGACTTCCTTCTGTTCCTCGTTGAGCTCCATGGTGAACTCGGCCATGTCCCCTCCAGCGGCGACGCACATGCATGTTACTTGCGGTAACATGAGTCTGTTACCGACTGGTAGGGAAAGTCAACTCCCCCGCGCCCCTCATCCCGTTCGCCGCTGGTCACACCGTCAGTGTTAGTTTGCGCAGGCGTCACCGAATCAGCAGGGGTGGGGAGAGATCATGGACACCACACAGCGGACCGATCAGCAGCGGTCCGCCGACCGCCGCCGGCGCGAGCTGCTGGAGGCCGCCGACCGGGTGGTGCTGCGCGACGG
>NZ_LIRG01000609.1 GCF_001419695.1 Streptomyces prasinopilosus | reverse complement strand
CCCGGCCGCTACCCCTCGGTGGCGAGCAGCAACTCCCGCAGCAGATCGGCCAGTTGTTCCACCCGCTCCTCGTCCAGGGCGGACAGGGCCTGCGTCTGGAGGGCGAGGCCCGCGCCGACCGCCTCGTCGGCCAGGCGCAGGCCCTGCTCGGTGAGCGTGACCTGGAGTCCCCGGCGGTCGTGCGGGTCGGGGGAGCGGCGCAGCAGCCCCGCCTGCTCCAGCTTGTCCAGCCGGCCCGTCATCCCGCCGGTGGTGAGCATCAGCGTGGCCGAGAGCCGGCGCGGGGGGAGGGTGTAGGGCGCGCCGGAGCGGCGCAGGGTCGCGAGGACGTCGAACTCCCCGCGTGAGATCCCGTACTTGGCGTACGCCTTCTCGATCCGGTCGCCCATGGTGCGGGCGAGCCGGGAGACGCGGCCGAAGACCTCCATCGCGGCCGTGTCGAGGTCCGGCCGCTCCCGGGCCCACTGCTCGGTGATCGCGTCGACGGGGTCCTTGCGCTGCTCGGGGCGTGCACTCATGAACAGGAGTATCCGCCCCCTCCCGATGACCCGCAAGAAAGTAGCTTGCAAGCAAGTTGCTTAGCGTTAAGCTATCTCCTGCCGGTCCACCACCGTCCCGGGAAGAGGTGTGCCCCCGTGGCCCCGAACCGCACGATCCCGCACCGCACGGCCCCGCGCCGCATGGCCTCGCACCGCGCCGTCCTGATCGCGCTCACCGCCCTCGCCCCCGTCTCCTGGGGCACCACCTACGCCGTCACCACCGAGTTCCTCCCGGCCGACCGCCCCCTGTTCACCGGCCTGGCGCGCGCCCTGCCCGCCGGGCTGCTGCTGCTCGCGCTCGCCCGGGTACTGCCGCGCGGCGCCTGGTGGTGGAAGGCGACCGTGCTCGGCGCGCTGAACATCGGGGCGTTCTTCCCGCTGCTGTTCCTCTCCGCGTACCGCCTGCCCGGCGGCATGGCGGCCGCCGTCGGCTCGATCGCCCCGCTGTGCGTGGCCGGCCTCTCGGCGCCGCTGCTGGGGCAGCGCCCGGCGGCGCGCACCCTGCTCGCCGGGGTCGTGGCCGCGTGCGGCGTGAGCCTGGTCGTCCTGAAGGCGGCCGGGGCACTGGACCCCCTCGGCGTGCTCGCGGCGCTCACCTCCATCGCCTCGATGTCCACCGGCACCGTGCTCACCCAGCGGTGGGGCCGCCCCGAGGGCGCCGGCCCGCTCGCGCTCGCCGGCTGGCAACTGACCGCGGGCGGCCTGCTGATCGCCCCGCTCGCCCTGCTGGCCGAGGGCGCCCCGCCGGCCCTGGACGGCCCGGCGGCCGGCGGTTACCTCTACCTCGCCCTGGTGAACACGGCGGTCGCGTACTGGCTCTGGTTCCACGGCATCGGCCGCCTCACCGCCACCCAGGTCACCTTCCTCGGCCCGCTCTCCCCGCTCACCGCGGCGGTCGTCGGCTGGGCGGCACTCGGCGAGGCGCTGACACCGTGGCAACTGGTGGGCATGACCCTGGCGTTCGGGGCGACGGTGGCGGGCCAACTCGCACCCGCACCCCGGCGGAAGGCGTTCGAGCGGCGGGGGGAGCCCGGGCGGAGGGCTTCGCGGCGCCGTGGGGCGACGGACGGCCGTCCGTCGGCCGCCCGCTGCACGTAGCGGGACGGTGGACCGTGACGCGTCCACGGTGCCCACCTGCCCGGACACCGGCGCGACAGAGGCGCGCTCGTCGGCGGGCTGTTCGCCCATCCGCTCAAGGACCCGCTCTGCGACGGCGAGCTCGTTCCGCTCGGCCCGCGCCTCCGCCGGCTGCTCGGCCGGCTGTTCTTCGAGTTCGTCCAGCTCCGCGCGCCGCGCGGTGATCCGTTCCAGCGGCTCGGGATCCAGCATGCACCGGATCTCGGAAGGCCACCCGGTCACGGTGAGTGCGAACCGACAAGCTGGTCCTGGAGCGAGAGATGGCGCAACCGTCTTTGGCGTGACCGGTTGCCAGGCTCTTCACTGGCTCGGGCATCGACGGGGATCTTGGTGATGTCAGGGCGTGACGGGGAGGCTAGCGAGGTGCCGCGAGTACGTCCCGGAGTACGTCCTCGAGCGTGACGCGGGCCAGTTCGCGTCTCAGGGTCTCCTCGATGCCCTCGTAGATGCCCTGCATCGCCGGCTGGATGCCGTGACCCACCACGCATCCCTGGTCCGGGGTGGTGCGGTGCATCGCGAACAGCGGGCCGGGTTCCACTGCCTCGTACACGTCGAGCAGGGTCATCGACTCCAGCTCGCGCGCCAGCGACCAGCCCGCGCCCACGCCCCGCCGGGACTCCACGAGCCCGGCCCTGCGCAGCTCGCCGAGCAGCCGCCTGATCACCACGGGGTTGGTGTTCGCGCTGGTCGCGATCTGCTCGGAGGTGGCGACCTCATGGCCCTGGCGCTGGTAGAGACCGATCCAGGCCAGCGCGTGGGCGGCGATGGTCAACCTGCTGTTGGCACTCATGAACCCCTCCTCCCGGCCGCAACGCCTCATGTTACGACGGCACAGTCGTAACAGTGAAGGTTGCAACAGTCTGTCGTAACAATTAACGTTGCGACTGCCGGGAAGTCCAATCAACGAGGTGAGAAGAATGAGCAAGCCACTCACGGGCAAGGTCGCCCTGGTCACCGGGGGGTCGCGCGGACTGGGAGCCGCGACCGTGCGGCTGCTGGCCGAGCAGGGCGCCGACGTCGCCTTCACCTACGTCAGCTCCGAGAAGCAGGCGCAGGCCGTCGTCGACGAGGTGCACGGCAAGGGAGCCAAGGCCGTCGCCTTCCGGTCCGACCAGGCGGACACGAGCCGGGCGCCGGCGCTGATCGACGACGTGGTCGCGCACTTCGGCGGCCTGGACGTCCTCGTCAACAACGCGGCGATCTCCGTGGCCGGCACGGTGGACGACCCGGACGCCGACACCGCCGCCCTGGACCGGATGCACGCCACCAACTACCTCGGCGTGATCGCCGTCATCCGGGCCGCCTCCCGAGTGCTGCGCGAAGGCGGCCGCATCATCACGGTGAGTTCCGGACTGGGCTCCCGGGTCGGCGCCCCCGGCCTTGCCGACTACGCGGCGACCAAGTCCGGGATCGAGAGGTACACCATGGGCGTCGCACGCGACCTCGGGCCCCGGAACATCACGGCCAACGTCGTGGAGGCCGGACTGATGGAGGGCGGCATGCAACCGCCGGACCCCGAGACCCTCAAGGCCCTGGTCGGCTCGCTGTCCCTGCGGCGCATGGGGCACCCCGACGAAATCGCCGCGGCGATCGCCTTCCTGGCGAGCCCCGCCGCGTCGTACGTCACGGGCGCGGTGCTGGACGCCCACGGCGGCTACAACGCCTGAACCCGAACCCCTGCCGCGCGCCCCGAGGGACATCGCGCCTTCGGGGCGCGCACCGCCGACGACCCGCGACAAGGCGTACGACTCGAAGGCGGTGCGCGGTGAGCTGCGACGCCGCTGTATCCAGGCGCTGATCTCCCGCAAGGGCTCCCCGGACATCGAGGGCCCGGGCAGGCTCCGCCGGTCGCCGAGCAGATCGCCCTGCTCCACCGGTTCGAACGCCCTGCGGTCCGCTGGGAACGACGGATCGAACTCCACGACGTCTCCGTCTCGTCGGCTTGCAGCCTCATCTGCTCCACACGCCTCAAGAAGACCGGATCGTGATCGCGTTACGAGCTCCGAGGAGAGCGGCTCCTGACGAACGGTCTTCTCCGCGGACTGCCGCCCACGAGCCAGGGCGAGTCCCCCGAGTGCGGGTCACACCAGCCCTTCGACCTGCGCCTTCAAGGTGGTGGAGGCTCAGTGCGGTGGGGTACGGCCCACTCGGCCCGGATGTCCCGCCCGTGCGCCGCCCACCTCGCGCCGCACGTACTCGCCCCGGCCACCCCTGCGCGAGAGCGGCTGCCGACCCCGGACGCCGACGCAGGCGCGCGTCAGGACGGGCCCCGTCCGTCCTCCCGGTCCGGCGTCGGCGTGAAGGGCCGCGGCGGCTCGGGCCCCTCGGTCGTGAGAAGCGACGCACCGTTTGCGCCAGGCGGGGCGAAAGTGGCGCGAACAGGTGTTGCCGCCCTGTTTCACGACGCGCAGCCTGGGAGTCCGCGGGAGCGCTCCCACGCCGTCGAACCCCGCAGGGGACCGATCGCGCCTGCTGCCCGGGGAAGCACCAGAAGCACCACCGCCGTGCACACGTCCTCGTTTCTGGAGCCGACATGCCACGACCCCGCTGGAGCGGGCCCCTCCTGCTGGCCCTCCTGCTGACCGTCCTCGCCCCCCTCCCGGCCGCCGCCCGGCCCGTCACGGCGGCTCCCCCCGCAGCGGCGGACGCCGTGCCGCCCGGGACGGGAACGGCGAAGGGCGCCGCGACCGTGCCCCTGACGTCGCTCAACGCGACCACCACCCAGGTCGCCGGAGGGCTGAGGCGGCCCACCGCCCTCGTGGGTCCCGACGACGGCACGGGCCGGCTGTTCATCACCGAGAAGTCCGGCACCGTCCGCACCTACCACCCGGACACCGGTCTGGCCGCCTCCCCGCTCATCGACATCACGTCGGCCGTGGACGAATCGGGCAACGAGCGCGGCCTGCTCGGCATCGCCCTCCCGCCCGACTTCGCCACCAGCCGGAACGTGTACCTGGCGTACACGGCCCTGCCCGACGGCGCGGTCACCCTCGCCCGCTACCGGCTCGACGCGTCCCGCCTGGAGGTCCTGCTCTCCCAGGAACACGCCGGGTACAACAACCACAACGGCGGCCAGATCGCGTTCGGCCCCGACGGCAACCTGTACTGGAGCATCGGCGACGGCGGCGGCTCCGGGGACCCCTTCCGCTCCGGCCAGCGGCTGGACACCCTGCTCGGCAAGATCATGCGGATCGACGTGAGCCGCAGCTGCGGCCCGCTCCCCTACTGCGTCCCCGCCGACAACCCCTTCGTCGGCCCGGACGGGGCCCGCGACGAGATCTGGCTGTACGGGCTGCGCAACCCGTGGCGGTTCTCCTTCGACGAAGCCGACGGATCGATGTGGATCGGCGACGTCGGCCAGGGCCGATGGGAGGAGATCAACCATCTCGCCCCCGGGCAGGGCGGACTGAACCTCGGCTGGTCCTGCTACGAAGGACTGGAGAAGTTCAAGGACGGCGACTGCGGGCCCGGCGAGACGTACACCGAACCGGTCTTCACGTACTCCCCCTACACCGGCGGCTGCTCGATCATCGGCGGCCGCGTCTACCACGGCCAGAAGTACGCCGACCTGGTCGGCGGCACGTACATCGCCACCGACTTCTGCTCCTCCACGGTCTGGGCGCTGCGCCCCGACGGCAGCGGCGGCTACGAGCAGGCCGAGATCGGGAGGATGCCCACCCAGGTGACGACGATCGGCACGACCGCCGAAGGGGAGTTCTACGTCGTCAACGACCTGCCCGGTGGCCTGCACCGGGTGTCGTTCGAGCGGGAGGAGCCCACCTGCCGGGTGGACCGCAAGGTGACGACCTGGGGGACCGGCCTGACGACCGACCTCACCGTCACCAACACCGGCAGCACCCCGGTGAACGGCTGGACGCTGGAGTTCCCGCTGGCCCTCGGGCAGACCGTCGTCTCCGACTGGAACACGGACCTGACCCAGGGAAGCAACGTGATCAAGGCGTCCGACGCCTCCCACAACGCCGTGATCGCTCCGGGCGCGAGCGTCACCCTCGGCTACCTCGCCGACCACACCGGCGACACGTCACCGCCGTCACGGTTCACGCTCAACGGGGACGCCTGCGCGGTCGGCCGCTGAACCACCGGCGCGGTCCGGTGACCCCGCGACCGCGCCTCCGGCGGCCTGAGCACCGCCCAGCTCGCACCACACGTACTTGCCCCGG
>NZ_LIRG01000608.1 GCF_001419695.1 Streptomyces prasinopilosus | reverse complement strand
GCAGTCCGGACGACTTCCACAGCCGCCGCCCCACCCCGCGCAGCACCCCGATGTCGTCCAGACTGTGCCGATGGGCGGCTCCGCCGCGCGGCGATGAGCTGTTCGGCGTTCGGCGGTGGGGCGTGGGGTGGACACCCCGGGACGGTGGTGCTCAGGCCAGCAGTCCGGACGACTTCCACAGCCGCCGCCCCACCCCGCGCAGCACCCCGATGTCGTCCAGGAAGTCGGTGAGCCGCTTCGCTCCCTGCTGCATCACGTCCCGCCGGTGCGCACTGGCCCTGACCTGGGCGACGGCCTCGCGCTTGTCCAGCCCGACGTTCGTGTAGACCTCCGGATTGACGAACGCCACCGAGAAGACGCGGGCGAACTCGCCGGAGCCGACCCGGGTGAACTCCTGCGACCACTTCGGCGCGGTCACCATCTGGCGCCGCAGCTCCTCGCGGGCGTAGCGCACGTGCCGGGCCTCCTCGACGACGTGGATGCGCGTGACGCCCCGGATCAGCGGCTGGACCCGCTCGTCCGGGAAGGTCAGCCGCTGCATCCAGTCCAGGACCTCCTCGCCGAGCAGGGTCGCCGTGAAGGAGCCGGGCGTGGTGGAGACGGTCTTGAACAGCCGCCCGATCTGCTGGTGCAGCGGGCTCACCGGGTACCAGGGAGTGCCGGCGCGGGTGACCAGCCGGGCGAACATCCTGGAGTGCCGGCACTCGTCCTCGATCTCGGTGAGCGCGTACCGCACGTGCGCGCTCGTGGCGGCCTTGTCGTAGACGTGCCGCACCAGCAGCTGCATCAGGATCAGCTCGAACCAGATGCCGAGCGAGGCGAGCGCCGCCGCCTCGTGCCGTGACAGCAGAAGGCGCTGCTCCTCGCCCATCCGCTTCCACAGCGGGGTGCCGTACAGCGAGACCAGCTCCGG
This sequence comes from Streptomyces prasinopilosus, assembly GCF_001419695.1. Lineage (GTDB taxonomy): Bacteria > Actinomycetota > Actinomycetes > Streptomycetales > Streptomycetaceae > Streptomyces > Streptomyces prasinopilosus. The sequence continues at coordinate 2,394 of NZ_LIRG01000608.1, read as the reverse complement.
GGGCCAGAACCACAGGCCCTCCTCGAAGGGCGCGTCCCAGTCCAGCTCCTCGTCGGGGTCGAAGGAGTGCTTGGCGGAGGCGTCGAGCAGCCGCTCGGCCACCTGCTCCCGGTCCTTGATCAGGCCGAGCGCGTCGCGCAGCCCGTCGAGGGCGTCGGCGTCCGTCAGCGGCTGGGTCGTCATGGCGGTTCCACCTCGTGGGCGTAGCGGGTCACCGGCGGGTCACGCCTCTTATGAGACTGCTCGTCAGCAAGGCCGTCAATGCCTCGGGCGCAACTTGTCGCAGGACGGTCCGTCCGGCGCGGGCGCCGAGGGGGCCCGCCGTCGGCCGCCGCCGCTAGACCGCGCAGCCCAGCCCCTCCGGCACCTCCCCGGCCACCGGATCCGACGCGCCGGGCGGGAACGACGTCCGGAGCGTGAACGCGTAGGGCGTCGGACCGTGGGCGCGCAGGTGCAGCAGCCGCGCCTCGGCCTCCGCGACCGTGGGGCGGTGGCCCTCCGGGACCCACCACAGGGTCACCATCGCCTCCCGCACCTGTGCGAACCACTCCCTGCGCCGGGCCAGCATCTCCCGGTGCCGCCCCTGGTACATGTACGCGGTCAGGGCGTCGGTGTTCCGCCACACCGACATGTTCACGATCAACCACGGGTCGTCGAAGACGGAGATGTCGGTGGCGTCCCCGTTCTCGCTGAGCAGTCGCCACACGAAGCCGTCGGCGGCCTCGGCGTCCGCGTTCACCGGGTCGAGATTGTCGACGAATCCCTTCAACCGCGGTGAGTCCAGAGGGGCCTTGAGCCGGGCGATGTTGACCTGGGCGAGTTCGTACGCGGGGGTGGCTTCCGTCATGGGCCGAACCGTAGGTCCGGAGGACGGGATTCGGCAGCCCCGTCCCGACAGGTGATCCGTACGGCGACGCCTACCGCTTCAGCACCGCCTCCATCACCGCCCTGGCGACCGGTGCCGCCGTGCCGCCGCCGCTGATCCCCCGACCGCCGGCCGCCGCCTCCTCCACCACGACCGCCACCGCGACCTTCGCCTCCGCGTCCCCGTCGCCCTGCGCCCAGGACACGAACCAGGCGTACGGCGTACCGGAGTTGCCGATGCCGTGCTGGGCGGTGCCGGTCTTGCCGCCGACCACGGCGCCGCGGATCGCGGCGTTCGTGCCCGTGCCCTCCTCCACCACCCCGCGCATCAGCTCCCGCATCCGCAGGGCCGTCGACGGGTACATGGCCCGCCGGGCCCGTCCCGGGCCCGCCGCCGACACCGTGCCGCCGCCCGCCCGGGTCGTCCGCTCCACCAGGTACGGCTCCCGCACGTACCCGTTGTTGGCGACGGCCGCCGCGACCATCGCCATCTGCAGGGGAGTGGCCCGGGTGTTGTACTGGCCGATCGACGACAGGGCGAGCTGCGCCCGGTCCATCGTGGGGTCGAAGGTGCTGCGCGCCACCGGGAACGGCACCCGCAGTTCCTCCTCGTTGAATCCGAAGCCCTCCGCCGTGGCCGTCAGGTCCGCCAGGCCCGTGGCCACCCCCAGCTTGGCGAACACGGTGTTGCAGGACCAGGTGAACGCCTCCCGCACCGAGGCGTCCGCGCAGCCCCGGGACGTGTTCGTCAGGCGTGTCGTCGTCCCCGGCAGGGTGTACGGGTCGGGGGATTCCGTCGGCTCGTCGAGGTCGGTGACCACGCCCGCGTCCAGCGCCGCCGCCGCGGTGACCACCTTGAACGCCGAACCCGGCGGATACGTCCGCCGCACGGCCCGGTTCAGCAGGGGCTGGTCCGGATCACCGTTCAGCCGGGCCCAGGCCCGCCGCGCCGTCGCCCCGTTCCCGGCCAGCGGCTCCGGGTCGTACGACGGGACGGACACCAGCGCCAGGATCCGCCCGGTCGACGGCTCCACCGCCGCCACCGCGCCCTTGCGCGAGCGCAGCCCCTCGTACGCGGCCCGCTGGGCGGCCGGGTCGATGGTCGTGACGACGTTCCCGCCCGCGTTGCGCGACCGGGTGAAGTCGTTCCACAGCGGCAGCGGCTGGAGCAGCGGGTCGGTACCCGCCAGCAGCCCGTCCTCCGTGTGCTCCAGCAGGGTCGTCCCGTACTCCTGCGAGGCGAAGCCGGTCACCGGCGCGTACAGCGGACCGTCGGTGTAGGTCCGCTCGTAGCGCAGGTGCTCCCCGGTGTCCCGCGAGCCGGTGACCGGGCGGCCGCCGACCAGGATGTCGCCGCGCGGCTGGCGGTAACGGGCGAGGGCGTCCCGGCGGTTGGCCGGGTTGTCGTCGTAGGCGTCGGCGTGCAGCATCTGGACGCGGGTGGCGTTCACCAGCAGGGCGAACAGCAGCAGCGCACAGAACACGGCGGCCCGCCGGATGTACCGCGTCACGAATCCGGCCCCCCGCCCG
>NZ_LIRG01000607.1 GCF_001419695.1 Streptomyces prasinopilosus | reverse complement strand
AGGCGAGGGCCACCCCGCCCACCAGCAGCACCGCCGCGCACCACCGCAGCGGGGACACCGGCTCGCCCAGGAAGAGGGCGGCCGACGACATCCCGAAGACCGGCACCAGCAGGGAGAACGGCGCCACCGTCGACGCGGGGTGACGGCGCAGCAGCCACCCCCAGGCCCCGAAGCCGAACACGGTGGCGCCCCAGGCGACGTACAGCAGCGCTCCCGCTCCGGACAGGTCCAGCGCGCCCAGCGCCTCCAGGTCCCGCGAGGGGCCCTCCAGGAGCAGGGAGAGCGCCAGCAGCGGCAGGACCGGCACCGTGCTCACCCACACCATGAAGTTCAGGGCGTCGGCGGGCGCGGCCCTGCGGGTCAGCACGTTCGACACGCCCCAGCAGGCGGCCGCGGCGACGACCAGGGCGAACGCCCCCAGGGGACCCGAGGCGCCCTCGTCGGCGGCGGCGACGCCGATCCCGGCCAGGGCCACCGCCATGCCCACCAGCCGGACGCGGGCGGGCCGTTCGCCCAGGAGCAGGAAGGCGAACAGCGCCGTGAACACGGCCTGGATCTGGAGCACCAGGGAGGACAGCCCGGCCGGCATGCCCGCGTCCATGCCGACGAACAGCAGCCCGAACTTGGCCACCCCGAGCGCGAGGCCCACCCCCACGATCCACTTCCACGCCACCTTCGGGCGCCCCACCAGGAACACCGCGGGGACCGCCGCCACGAGGAAGCGCAGCGCGGAGAACAGCAGCGGCGGGAAGTGGCCGAGGCCGATCTCGATGACGACGAAGTTCACGCCCCAGACGGCGGCGACGAGAACGGCGAGCAGGACGTGGGAAGGACGCATACGCCGAGGATCACCGCCCGCCACCCTTCAGCACCAGCGATGATTCCTGCATGGTGGGATGAAGCACCGCTTACCGATCGGGGAGCCGTCATGCTCGACCTCCAGCGCCTGCGCGCCCTGCACGCCGTGTCCGTGCACGGCACCGTCGGGGCCGCCGCCGCGGCGCTCGGCTACACCTCCTCCGCCGTCTCCCAGCAGATCGCCAAGCTGGAGCGGGAGACCAGGACCGTACTGCTGGAGCGGGAGGGCCGGGGCGTGCGCCTGACCGACGCGGCCCACCATCTCGTCGCCACCGCGCAGGAACTGCTGGCGATCGTGGAGCGGGCCGAGACCGAGCTGGAGGAGCGGCGCGGGGTGCCGTCCGGGCGGCTGACCGTCGCCGCCTTCGCGTCGGCGGCCCGCGGGCTGATGCCGCCGGTCCTGGCCGACCTGGCGCTGCGTCATCCCGCGCTCGACACCCGGCTGACCGAGATCGACCCGCACCTGTCCGTGGACCTGGTCGCCAAGGGCGCGGTCGACCTCGCCGTCGCCCACGACTGGGACATCGCGCCGCTGCCCGCCCCGGCGGACGTGGAACAGGCGGCCGTCGGGGACGACCTGTGCGATCTGCTGGTGCCGCTCGGGCACCCCTTCGCGGAGCGCGGCACGGCGGTGCGGCGCGAGGAACTGGGCGGCGAGCGGTGGATCTGCCAGCCGCCGGGGCGGGTCTGCCACGAGTGGCTGGTCCGCACCCTGCGCGCCGCCGGGCACGAGCCGGACATCGTGCACCAGGCGGACGAGAACCCGACCCTGGTCGCCCTGGTCGCGGCCGGACTCGGCGTCGCCCTGATCCCGCGGCTCGGCCGGGGCCCCCTGCCCGACGGGGTGGTCGAGGTCCCCCTCGACCCGATGCCCGTCCGGCACCTGTACGCGCTGTGGCGGGCCGGCGCGGCCCGCCGTCCCGCGATCGCGGAGACCGTCCGCACCCTGCGCGCCCACTGGCCCGCCGTCTCGGCCCACCGGCCCTCCGCGCCCCGGGCGTCCTGACCGTCCCCGGCCGCGCCTCCCGCGCACTCCCTTGACTGGCAGAAACTTCCCGGATATTGGTGACCCCTTGGAAGTTTCCTTCAGCGGATCCCCCGCGGATCACCTCCCAAAGGAGCGCACGTGCCCGACAGCAGCACGGGAAGCACAGGAAACACGGAGAACGCGGAGACGGCGGAGCACCCGGCGGACACGGTGGATCCGGCGGACGCGGTGAACGCGGTGGACCCGGTGAACGCGGCGGGCACGGGGGGTGCGGCGCGGCTGTCCAGACGGGCGGTCCTGGCCGCGACGACGGCGGTCACCGGCGTCCTCGCCGCCGGGGCCCCCGCGTACGCGGCCGGCGCCCCCTCGGGCCACGGCACCCCGGACGAGCGCAAACTCCGCGCCCTCGTCTCCCGGATGAGCCTGGAGGAGAAGGTCGGCCAGCTGTTCGTGATGCGGGTCTACGGCCACTCCGCCACCGACCCCGACCAGGCCGACATCGACGCCAACCTCAAGGAGATCGGCGTGCGCACGGCCGCCGAGCTGCTGGAGAAGTATCGGGTCGGCGGCATCATCTACTTCACCTGGGCGCACAACACCCGCGATCCGCACCAGATCGCGAGCCTCTCCAACGGCATCCAGAAGGCGTCCCTCGGCCTGCCGCGCGGACTGCCGGTGCTCATCTCCACCGACCAGGAGCACGGCATCGTCGCCCGGGTCGGCGCGCCGGCCACCCTGTTCCCCGGCGCGATGGCCGTCGGCGCGGGCGGTTCCCGCTCCGACGCGCGCGAGCTCGGCCGGATCGCGGGGCGCGAGCTGCGCGCCCTGGGCATCCGTCAGGACTACGCCCCGGTGGCCGACGTGAACGTCAATCCGGCCAACCCGGTCATCGGCGTGCGGTCCTTCGGGTCCGATCCGGAGGCGGTGGCGCGGCTGGTGGCCGCCGAGGTGGCCGGGTTCCAGCGGTCGGGGGTCGCGGCGACCGCCAAGCACTTCCCCGGGCACGGCGACACCGCCGTCGACAGCCACACCGGCTTCCCGGTGATCACCCACAGCCGGGAGCAGTGGGAGGAGCTGGACGCGCCGCCGTTCCGGGCGGCGATCGCCGCGGGCATCGACTCGATCATGACGGCGCATCTGATGGTCCCGGCACTCGACGGCTCCGACGATCCGGCCACCCTCTCCCGCCCGATCCTCACCGGCATCCTCCGCGAGGAGCTGGGCTACGACGGGGTCGTGGTCACCGACTCCCTCGGCATGGAGGGCGTGCGGACGAAGTACGGCGACGACCGGGTGCCGGTGCTGGCCCTGAAGGCGGGCGTGGACCAGCTGCTCAACCCGCCCTCCCTGGACGTGGCGTGGAACGCCGTCCTGCGGGCCGTCCGGGACGGCGAGCTGACCGAGGCGCGGCTCGACGAGTCGATCCTGCGCATCCTGCGCCTGAAGGCGAGACGGGGTCTGTTCGAGGACCCGTACGCCTCCCCGGACGAGGTGGACCGCAGGGTCGGCACGCGCGCGCACCGGGCGGCGGCCGACCGGATCGCCGAACGGACCACCACCCTGCTGGTCAACGAGG
>NZ_LIRG01000606.1 GCF_001419695.1 Streptomyces prasinopilosus | reverse complement strand
CCGGGGGAGAGACTTCCGGAAGGAGAGGGCGGCCCGCCGGGGCGGGGATCAGCAGTGGTACGACTGCACGACGTCGTCGAAGCGTCCCGCCAGCAGGTCGTCGCGGTTGACGAGCCAGCCCACCTCGCCGTCCCCGGTGTGGAAGATCGCGTCCTCGCCGAACTCCAGGAGGTTCAGCCACGGTCCGCCGTCCTGCTCGGAAGCGTCCCGCAGGGCCTCGGCGTACAGCTCGTCGAACCGCTCCGGCTCGTTCCGGCAGACGACCACGGCCTCCTCCCCCTTCTTCAGGAAGTCCGTTCCGTAGTCGGCCCGGTAGTACGGGGGATTCAGTTCCACGCCGCGCAGTCCGCAGGTCCGGTGCACGAACGGAACGGTCCCGACCCGCTCGGCGTACTCCACGACCGCGGCCAGCAGCGGACGGACCTCGTCCTCCACGTCCGGGTCGTCGGGGTCCGGCATGCGGGCCTCCGTCTCGTCGGAGTCGGAGTCGGGGTCCCACAGCCAGTCGAGGACGTCCCACGACGTGCCGGTGGTGCGGCACACCAGCACCCGCCGCTCGAGGACGTCCGTCGTCCACGTGTCGGAGGGGTCCCCGGAACAGGTGCCCGAGGGCGCGGGGCGCACGGCCGTCGCCGTCCCCGCCGGCACGTGGATCACCGGGGCGGGGTCACCGTCCTCGTAGCCGCTGCTCGTGAAGAACAGCAGGTGCCCTTCGCGGGGGAGTCCGAGGTCCAGGGGCTGCTCCGGTATCGCGGCCAGGTCGAGACCGGCCACGTACACGTCCCCGTCCCACGGAACGCCGTCGGGCAGCTCCGGCAGACCGCCGGTGTGACCCACCACGAGATCGTCGGGGCCGACCTCGGACGGATCGAGGATGGCCAGGTGGACGGACGGCTGCACCATCCACATGATGCGCGTGACGGAATCGTCGGAGACGCCGTGCCGGCGGGCGAAGGCACGGAACTCATCGGTGTATGACATGCAGTCATCATGTATGACAGCAATGACAGTTCTTTCAACGGTGCTTCGCCGCCGTGGCCGACACATCCGCCGTCGCCGCCGACGCGACCGCTTTCGGCACAGCGGCCGCCGCGGCCGGGGAGACGCCCCGGCCGTCCCGGCTCCCCGGGGTGGCGCCAGCCGTCCCCGCGTCCTCCTCGGCCAGCCCGGGACGGTGCGTGCGACCGGCACCGCCGGCCGTGACCGCCTCACCGTCTTTCGGGGAGGCCGTGAACCGAGTGCGGCGGCGCACACCGCGGATCTCCCGGGACGGGCCGGGCCCGGGCCCGCAGGAATTCGGGTGAACGGATCCGCCGGGTGAGGAGTGCGAGGCTCCGCAGCCTGATTCGGCCGACAAGGGGAAGGCCGCGTCGCTGCCGCAAGCCTTCGCGCTCCGGCACGCCGGGCCTGCTCCTACTGGGCGTTCGGGCTTCTCGTCTCGTGGTTGCTCCTGAACGCGACAGGAGCGCGCATTCTGCTGGCCAGCATCTCCTGACTGGTGTCGAGCGCTTGTGTCGCGGCAGCTATGGATTCCTGGGTCTGCTGCAGGGCCTTGCTTCTGGCGTTGTTCGAACCGCTGCCTGAAATCTTCATCATCTCGATCTCCCAGTCGGCCAGAATGCCCGACAGGATGTTCTCCTGCGCGCGATGCGCCTGCCAGTTCTCCTGCCATCCGAAGAACGAACGAAGCGCGGCCAGCAGTGCCACCGAGACGCTGATGACGGTGAGGATGATCTGTGTGTCGGGTTCCTGGGGGTTCAGCACGATGAGGAAGATCGGAAGAGTGACACTGAGGATGATCTCCAGGCCGCCGATGAGGCGGAACCAGAAAATATACATATTGGCGAGGCGCCGATACCGCTGCTGCGGGCGCAGTATGGTCTTTTCGACCAAGGTGCAGCAGTCGTGAAAGTTTTCCCGCACTCCTTCGCTCCATATCGGAGCCGATTCACGCCTGACTCGTCCGAATATCATAATTCCTCCCCCGAGGAGCTTGAGTCATGGCTCTGCTTCGAGTGACGCTCGCTCCCCGCGGGGCGATCGCCTCGTTGTGCCAATCGAACGCTTGCGCCTGACCGTCACCCTGTGGAAGTGGGGGGTCTCGGTCACTGACTCATTTCCTCCGGGTGTGGATTGCTAAACTGAAATCATTACGAATGTCGGTTTGTCGACTGCTCGTGAAAATGCTTCCGCTTCCGTCCTCTACGCGTAGGTCGACCGGCCCCGTCCGGCCCGGTCTTTCGCCTCTTCACGGGCGCGGGCGGATGGCGGCGCCACGGTCTCGGTGACGTGTGCGCGGAGGCCGCGGTTCAGGGGGCCGGTGGCGCGGACGTTCGATGCGTGGGGAGCCGCCTGCCGCCCCGCCCCGTCGCGGTCACCGTCCGTCGTGCCGCCGAAACCCGCCGCGACCGGCCCGGACGGCGGGCCCGGTGTCTCCCGCCCCGGCGCCTACGGCCGAGCCGGTGCCGCGGAACGCTCTGCGGCACGCCGTTCGCGAGGGACTGGCGCGGTACGGCGTCGCGGGGCCGTTGCCGTCGCGGTCTTGCCGGTGGAGGCGCGAAACGCCCTGGAGGGGAGATCCCTCCGGGGCGTTCTGGCTGACGGCGGGTGGCGCCCCCGGCAGGACTCGAACCTGCGGCCAAGCGCTTAGAAGGCGCCTGCTCTATCCACTGAGCTACGGGGGCCGGGTGTGGTGGCCTCGGTCGTGGTGTCCGGGTTGCCCCGGTCCCTGACGTCGCCGGGGACAAGGATAGGGCTCCCGCGTCCTTGCCCCTGTCGCCTCGCCTCCGTGGCTCGATGTGGAGGTCCGGTGAAGCGGTCCCGATAATCGCAGGCGGGTACGAATCGTGCACCGATTTCGGCCCCTCGCGCACCGGGTGTTGTGCACTCGTTATGCCCGAGTCGTACATGCGCCCCAGTCGTCCCTTCCATCCGCTTGTGTTCGATCGGCGCGCAGACATGGTCATATGCTTCAGAATTCCCATGAAATTGGGCATTCTTCACATGTGGTGACCTTGGACGTACGGCCTCAGCTGCTCGACGCACTCTCCACCCTGCGGGACCGTGTCGCCGCCGCACGCTTCCCGCTGCCTGTGGCGGGGGCTTCACGCGCGCGTGCCAACCGCGACGAACTGCTCGCCCAGCTCGACGACTACCTGGTGCCCCGTCTGAGAGAGCCCGGGGCGCCGCTGCTCGCCGTCGTGGGGGGTTCCACCGGGGCCGGCAAGTCCACCCTGGTGAACTCGCTGGTGGGGCGGCGCGTCAGCGAGGCGGGCGTGCTGCGGCCGACGACCCGGACCCCGGTGCTCGTCTGCCACCCCGAGGACCACCACTGGTTCAGCGGGATGCGCGTGCTGCCCGACCTCACGCGCGTGTGGGGCCCCCGGCGGGAGGTCGACGACCTGCTGCTCCCGGGAGAGAACCCGGCGCGCGTCCTGCGCATCGAGACCGCCGACAGCGTCCCGCCCGGCCTCGCCCTGCTCGACGCCCCCGACATCGACTCCCTCGTCTCCGAAAACCGCGTCCTCGCCGCCGAACTCATCTGCGCCGCGGACATCTGGGTCATGGTCACCACCGCCGCCCGCTACGCCGACGCCGTGCCCTGGCACATGCTGCGCGCCGCCAAGGAGTACGACGTCAGTCTGGTGACCGTCCTGGACCGGGTGCCCCACCAGGTCGTGTCCGAGGTGTCCCGGCAGTACGGCGCCCTCCTCACCAAGGCCGGACTCGGCCACGTACCGCGCTTCACCGTGCCCGAACTGCCCGAGTCGGCCTGGGGCGGCGGACTCCTGCCGGCCTCCGCCGTGGCGTCGCTGCGGACCTGGCTCGTCCACCAGACGCAGGACCCCGCCGCCCGCGCGCACGTCATGGCGCGCACCGCCCACGGCATCCTCGACTCCCTCAACTCCCGCATGCCGGCACTCGCCGGTGCCGCCGCCGCGCAGCACGCCGCCGCGTTGCGGCTCACCTCCGCCGTCGAGGGGGCGTACGACAGGGAGCACGCGCGCCTGCGCGGCCGGCTGCAGGCCGGGACCGTGCTCGCCGGCGACGCGCTCAAGCGGTGGCGCGCCTTCCCGCTCGACTGCACGCCCGGCGAGCTCCTCGACACCCTCGTGGAGGGCCTGGGCGCCCTGCTGCTGTGCGCCGTGACCGCCGCCGACGAACGGGTCGACACCGCGTGGAGGCGCGAACCGGCGGCCAGGTCGGCGGAGTTCACCGACCACGACGGGGCGGCGGAGAGCGTCGAGCACCGGATCGGGCTGGCCGTACGGCGGTGGCGGCGCGAGCTGGAGGAGTACGCCGAGGAGGAGGTCCGCGAGCTCGACCGCGGCAGCGCCCCCGATCCCGAGACGGTGGCCGCCCTGGTCGCCACGGCGCTGCTGAGCGGGCGCCGGGCGCGGACCGCGGGGGAGAAGCTCGCCCAACGGATCGGCGCGCAGGGGGCGATGCGGCTGCGCGACCGGAGCGGGCGGCTGCTCCTCGACCACGTGAACCGGGTCATGCACGCCGAACGCGAACGCCGGCTCGCGCCGCTGGACGCGCTCGAGGTGCATCCGGAGCCCCAGGCCGAACTCATCGCCGCGTTGTCCGTACTGCAGAAGGAGAGGTGACCGGTGGCCGCCGTCACTGACCAGGACCAGGACCAGTACCAGGACCGGGACCGCGCCGGGCGCTCCGAGGGCCCGGAGGGATCAGGGAGAGCAGGGGGATCAGGGAGAGCAGGGGGAGCAGGGGGGCCGGAAGGTCCGGAGGCCTCCGGACC
>NZ_LIRG01000605.1 GCF_001419695.1 Streptomyces prasinopilosus | reverse complement strand
CCTCCTGGACCGGTCACCCCGCCGGCCCCCGACGGCCCCCGCCGGGCGTCCGCCGGACGTGACGGGGGTATGGCCCCGAAACCCGCGCCCGAACCGCGCCGTGGCCGCCTTCAGAGCAACATTTGAGCTTCCGGGCGGATCCCTCGGCCGGACCCCGCCGGAACGGCCGGCCCGGTCACAACCGGTCCAGGAGGTCCACCGCCATGGCGCGGGCGCGCCGCAGGCGACCGCTGTCGCCCTCCAGGCCGGCGCGTGCCGTCGCGCCCTCCAGGAGGAACGCCAGGTGCTCCGCCGTGGCGTGAGCGGCGCCGGGACGTCCGGGCAGCAGTTCCGCGAGGTGGTCGGCCATCAGGCGCTCCACCTCCTCCTTGTGCCGGCGCACCAGTGCCCGCCCCTCGTCCCCGGCGGGCATCTCCGCGGCGGCGTTGAGCAGCCCGCACCCGCGGAAACCGTTCCCGCCGACGGAGTCCGCGCTGTCGACGTAGGTGTCGAAGACGGCCAGCACGCCGTCGCGGGGGCCCTCGGCCCGCTCGAGGCGCGAACGGTACCGCGCCAGCCACTCCTCGTGCCGGGCGCCCAGGTAGGCCCGGACGAGATCTGCCTTGGAGGAGAAGTTGTTGTACAGGCTCATCTTCGCCACACCGGCCTCGGCGGTGATCGTGTCGATGCCGGTCGCCGTCACCCCGTCGCCGTAGAAACGCCGCGCCGCGGCGGCCAGGAGACGCTCCCGGGCCGGCCGCCGCCTCCCGGCGCCCGGTTCCCGATCCCGCTCGCTCATCACACACCCCGTTTCACATGGGTAGACCGGTCTACCCAGACTAAGGGCCGGGTGAAGGCCGGACCGCACCCGCCGAGCCGTGGCCCCCTCCGCCGTCAGCGACCCGAGGAAGGCACGATGACCCTTCTGACCGACAGCCTCGTCGTGGACGGAGTGCGCCTGGCCCTCCGGGACCGCGGCCGGGGCGAGCCCGTGGTCTTCCTCCACGGCACCCCCTCGCACTCCTACGAGTGGCGCGACGTCGTACCGCACATCGAGGCGGACGGCTTCCGGACGATCACCTACGACCTGCTGGGATACGGCCGCTCCGAGCGGCCGGTGGACCGCGACACGTCGGTCGCCGCCCAGACGGACCTCCTGGGACACCTTCTCGACGCGCTGGGCCTCGACCGGGTCGGCATCGTCGGCCACGACATCGGCGGCGCCGTCGGCCAGCGCTTCGCCGTCGCCCACCCCGGGCGGGTGCGGCGGCTGATGCTCATCGACTCCGTCAGCTACGACTCGTGGCCCTCCCCGACCTGGCGGAGGATCATCGACGAGGAACTGGACGACCTCCCGGGCATGTCGCAGGACGCGTTCGACGCGCTGCTGACCCGGCAGCTCGAGATGACCGTCGCCGACGCTTCGCTCATGACGGGAGACGTCCTCCGGGCGTACCTGGCCCCCCACCGGTCGGCGTCGGGCCGCGCCTCCTTCTTCGAGCACCAGGTGCGCCACTACGACTCGAGGTACACCGAGGAGATCGGCGACGGACTCGGACGCCTGACCATGCCCGTCCGCATCCTGTGGGGCGAGGAGGACCGGTGGCAGCCCCTCCACTACGCGAAGCGGCTCCGCGACGACATCCCCGGCGCCGAACTCGTCGTCGTCCCTGGGGCCGGCCACTTCCTCATGGAGGACGCCCCCGGACGTGTCGTCCGCGAGATCCGCGACTTCCTCACCGTCCCGCCCCGGTGACCGCACTCCGGTGACGCCCCGGCACGGTCGTCCGTCCGGACGCGTCCCAACGGCGGCCGTGCACGGGAAGGCCCGGCGCGAAGCGGGCCACCGCGGCCGCCGGCCGTTCCCGGCCGGGGCGCCGTCCGGACACCGGCCGGGAGGCCATCGCGACCTCGGCCACAACCGGCACGACGTCCTCCAGGACGGCACGGGCCCCCGGACCCGTCGCCGGGCAGGGCCCGCTCGAGCGGGTTCCGCGGGACCGGGCCGGCGGCGTCGCGGTCAC
>NZ_LIRG01000604.1 GCF_001419695.1 Streptomyces prasinopilosus | reverse complement strand
CGTCAGGACGCGCACCCCGCCGCGCGGGGTGCGCGTCCTGACGGACGGCGAGGTGGAGGGCCTGGGCGACCTCGGTGGCGTGCTGAAACCGGCGGACGTGGAGGCCCTGTACGCGGTGGCCCGGGACCGGAACACCTGGACCCGGCTCTGAGCGCAGCGGGGCGGGGCAGAACCGGGCGGAGCCGGCCGGGCGGCCGGCCGGGCTGAGCGGACGGGCGCGGAACGGCGAAACGATGTTCCCCCGTACGGCGGTCGATGGATCCCAGGACCCGTGTTCCGCGTCTTCCTCCAGGGCTGTGCTTCCATGTGCGTGATCTGTTGCACCTGTGTGCATGTCAGGTACGGCCGGTCGTACGCACATTCCAGGACACCGGTGGAGGGCATGACCGAGGACGAGTTCGACGCTTTCTACGCGGCCGCGTTCCCTCGGCTGACCGGTCAGCTCTTCGCCTTCACGGGGGATCGGGGCGAGGCCCAGGACGTGGTCCAGGAGGCGTTCGTACGGGCCTGGGACCGGCGCCACGGACTTCAGGCCGACGGGGCGCCCGAGGCGTGGGTGCGCACGGTCGCCATGCGTCTCGCGGTCAGCCGCTGGCGCCGCGCCCGGCGCTGGCTGGAACTGGTGCGCCATTCCGCGATGCCGGAGACGACCCCCGGCCCCGGCCCCGAACGCACCGCACTGGTCGCCGCGTTGCGCGAACTTCCCGAACACCAGCGGATGGCGATCGTCCTTCACCATCTGTGCGACCTCAGTGTCGAACAGGTAGCCTCCGAGACCGGCGCACCCGTGGGGACGGTCAAGGTCCGGCTGTCCCGGGGGCGGGCGGCCCTGGCCAAACAGCTGGCGGTGGACGAGGCCGAGGAGCCGGCCTGGAGGGAGGGCGGCCGTGTCGGATGAACTCGCCACCGCGTTGCACGAGCTGGCGGAGGCGAACCAAGCGCCGCCACCCCTGCCGGCCGCCGAGGTCCGCACCCGGGCGCGACGCCGCTCCCGCCGGCGCCGGACCACCGTCCGCCTCGGCCTGGCCACCTCGGTGGCCGGCATGCTGGCGACGATCGGACTCACCGTGCACGCCGAGGAGCCCGGCCGCGACCCGCGCGCCCCGGCCGGGTCCGCGACGATCGGCACGTCGACGTCCAGCCCCCGGGCACCCGGGGCGGCGACCGGCCGCCCGCCCGGCACCGAGGAGGCCGTCCTCGACCTGGGCCGCCACACCCTCACCTTCGACGGCCGTGTCATGCGCGTCGACCCGCACCCCTCCGGCACCCTCCTGTCGCCCGGCCGCGAACTGACCGTGCGGGCCAAGCACGAGGTCATGCTGCTGCGGAGCGACGGGAGGGCCGGGAACCGCCGCGGGGCCGAGGTCCCGTACGTGGTGGAGCTGCGCACCGGCGACCGGCCGCCGGTCTACGCGGGCGCCCTCGTCCCCGACACCCGGTCCCTCGGCGCCCCGGGCGCCAGGACGGGCTGGCTGGGCCTGGGCATCGACGACGCGCGGTGGTTCTACACCCGCATCCGGCGGGGCGAACACGTCGAGATCGTCTCCCCGGCCGCCCCGGCCACGCCCGCCCCGGGGCCGGACCCGGCCGACGGGCCCGACCCCGAAACCGGCACCGCGACCTCCCGGCCGCCCGCCTGACCGGCCCGGTCCGACCGGAGGCCCCGTACGGCACCATGGGACCCATGGGACCCATGGGCGACAACCGGATCGTGAACACCCACCAGGCCGAGGCGTGGAACGGATACGAGGGCCGGCACTGGGCCGCCCACCAGGCGCGCTACGACGCCCTCAACGACCCCGCCAACACCCCGCTCCTGAACGCCGCCCGCCTCCGGGAGACGGACCGCGTCCTCGACATCGGCTGCGGCAACGGACACCTGACGCGGCTCGCCGCCCGCACCGCGGCACACGCCCTCGGCGTCGACCTGTCCGCGCCCATGCTGGAGCGCGCCCGTGCGAGCGCCGCCGGGGAACACCTCGACAACGTCTCCTTCCTCCGGGCCGACGCCCAGGTGCACGCCTTCCAGGACGCCGCCTTCGACGTAGCCCTCAGCCGCTTCGGCATCATGTTCTTCGCCGATCCGGTCGCCGCCTTCGCGAACATCGGCCGCGCCCTGCGGCCGGGCGGGCGGCTCGCCTTCGTCTGCCCGCAGTCGTTCGACCGGATGGACCAGTCGGTGATCTTCGCGGCCGTCGCCGGACACGTGCCCCTGCCCGACCTGTCCCGGGAGGCGGAGACCGGCCCCGCCTCCTTCGCGGATCCCGCGCGCACCACGCGCGTGCTGCGCGCCGCCGGCTTCGACGACATCGCCGCCGAACCGGTCGAGCTGCCGCAGCTGTGGGGCGAGGACGCGGAGGACGCCGCCGACTTCCTCTTCGGGTGGGGGCCGATGCGTCACTGGCTGCGCGACGCGGCCCCCGACGCCGTCGACCGGGCCCGGCGGGCCGCCGCGGAGGCCTTCCGCGCCTACGAGGTGAAGGAGGCGGAGGGGACCCACGGGCCCGGCGGGGCGAAGGGGGGCGTACGGCTCATGGCGCGGCACTGGCTGGTGACCGCCACCCGGCCGGGTACGCCGTAGGGAAGCCGTGGAAGGCCGGAGAAGCCGGAAACCCCGGAAACCCCGGGGCTCCCGTCCTGCGGCGGGGCGTCCCCCGGATCCCGGATCCCGGACCTTGGACTCCGGGACACGGTGCCCGGAGCCCGGACCCTGGATCCCGGAGAACGGGCCCCGGACCCGGGCTCAGTGGAGGCCGCGGGCGTGCTGGAAGCGGACCAGTCCTTCGGTGAGGTCGAGCAGCGGGGCGGGGTAGTCCAGGGCGGCCCGCCGCTCCTTCGGCAGCCGCCAGGGCGCGTGCACGTTCCGCCCGTCGACGTCCTCCAGTTCGGGTACCCAGCGCCGCACGTAGGCGCCGCTCGGGTCGTACCGCAGACCCTGACGCACGGGGTTGAGGACGCGGTTCGGGCGGGAGTCGGTGCCGGTACCGGCGATCCACTGCCAGTTGAGCTGGTTGTTGACGAGGTCGCCGTCCACGAGCAGGTCCAGGAAGTGCCGGGCGCCGACCCGCCAGTCCACGTACAGCGTCTTGGTCAGGAAGCTCGCCGCCAGCAGCCGTGCCCGGTTGTGCATCCAGCCCTCGTGGAGCAGCTGGCGCATCGCCGCGTCGACGACCGGATAGCCGGTACGGCCCTCCCGCCACGCGGCGACGTCCTCGGCCGCCTCGTCCCCGGTCCGCCACCGGTCGTGCCGGGTGCGGTAGTCCCGCCGGGACGCCTCGGGCCGCGCCGCCAGCACCTGGTGGTGGAAGTCGCGCCAGCACAGCTGGCGCACGAACGCCTCCGCCCCCGGGCCGCCCCGCGAGCGGGCCCGCCGCACGAGCTCCACCGGTGAGAGGGCCCCGAAGTGCAGGTAGGGCGAGAGCCGTGAGGTCGCGTCGCCCGCCAGGTCGTCGTGCCCCTCCTCGTACGCCGGCATCCGGGACCGCGCCCACCGGGCGAACCGCTCGCGCCCCCGCGTCTCGCCCCCGGCGGGGAGGCCGGGGGAGAGGCCGGAAAGGCCCTCCCGGGAGGGCAGCGGCTCGCCGCGCACCGCGTCGGGGACCCGCACGGTGCGCGGCGCCGGGCAGATCCCCCGCAGCTCCTCCTGCGACCAGCGGCGGAAGTAGGGGGTGAACACGGCGTAGTGGTCGGACCCGGCGGGCGTCACGGCCCCGGCGGCGACGGCGGTGGTCACCGCGTCGTGCACCCGCAGCGCCACCCCGCACCGGCCCAGGTCCTCCCGCAGCCGTTCCTCCCGCCGCCGGGCGTAGCCGCTGACACCCGCCGCCATGTGCACCTCCGCGGCCCCGCACTCCGCGGCGACCGCGCCGGTCTCCCGGACCACCGGACCCGTGCGCACGACGAGCCGGCCGCCGCGACGGCGCAGCGAGGCGTCGAGGTCCCGCAGGCAGTCGGCGAGGAAGGCGGCGCGGTTCGGCGCGTCGAAGCCGGCCGCGCGGACCCCGGGATCGCGCACGAAGAGCGGCACCACCTCGTCGGCCGCCGCGAGGGCGGCGCGCAGCGGCGGATGGTCGTGCAGACGCAGGTCCGAGGTGAACAGGACGACCGCGACGGTCATGGGGCTGCTCCTGGTCGTGCGTGGGCCCTTGCTTGCTTCACCGCCGTCTCTTCGGACCGTCCCCGGCCCGTGGATGCGGAACCGGACGCGCCACCGCCGGTCCCGTCACTCACGACGTGAGCGCTGGTCGCGCCACCGCCGGACCCGCCATCCAGGGCGGGGACGCCCGGCACGCCACCGCCGGACCCGTCGCCCAGAGCGGCGAGCGCCGGGCGCGCCACCGCCGGACCCGTCACCCGCGGTGCGGACGCCGGGCGCGCAGGAAGGGCCGGGCACGCCGTACGCGCCGGGCGGGCTCCCGGCTTCCGCGGCGGCCTCCGCGCGCCCTGGTCCCGTGCGCGCTCATGCCCTTCGAGGCCGCCTGGGTGATGTTGCGGGCCATGCCGCCGAAGACGACGGCGTGGAACGGGGCGACGGACCACCAGTAGGCGTGGCCGGGCAGCCCGCGCGGATGGAACAGAGCGCGCTGCCGGTAGCGGGTGCGGCCCTCGTCGTCCGTGTCGGCGTACATCTCCAGCCACGCCAGGCCCGGCAGCCGCATCTCGGCCCGCAGCCGCAGCAGCCGGCCGGGCTCGATCTCCTCGACCCGCCAGAAGTCCAGCGAGTCCCCGACCCGCAGCCGCTCGGCGTCCCGCCGCCCGCGCCGCAGGCCGACCCCGCCGACGAACCGGTCCAGCCAGCCCCGCACCGCCCAGGCCAGCGGGAAGGAGTACCAGCCGTTGTCCCCGCCGATGCCCTCGATCACCTTCCACAGCGACTCCACGGACGCCTCGACCGGCAGCCGGCGCTCGTCCTGGTAGAGGCTGCCGCCGGCCCAGTCGGGGTCGGTGGGCAGGGGATCGCTGGGCGCCCCCGGCACGCTCGCGGACGACCAGCGCGTGGCGACCTGGGCCTCCCGCACCCTCCGCAGCGCGAGGGCCAGCGCCTCGTCGAACGGCAGCGGACTGCCCGGCACGTCGGGCACGTACCGGGCGATGTCGTGCTCGTGGCAGACGACCTCGTGGCGCAGCGACTCCGTCAGCGGCCGGGCCAGGGAGGCGGGCACGGGGGTGACGAGTCCGATCCAGTGGCTGGACAGTCCCGGCGTGAGCACCGGCACCGGCACGACGAGCCGCCGCCGCAGTCCGGCGACGACGGCGTACCGCCGCATCATCTCGAGGTAGGTGAGGACGTCCGGCCCGCCGATGTCGAACGCCCGGTCCACCTCGACGGGCATGCCGGCCGAGCCCACCAGGTAGCGCAGCACGTCGCGCACCGCGACCGGCTGGATCCGGGTGTGCACCCAGCTGGGGGTCACCATGGCCGGCAGCCGCTCGGTCAGGTAGCGCAGCATCTCGAACGACGCCGACCCCGATCCGATGACGACCGCGGCCCGCAGCACGGTGGCGGGCACCGGCCCGTCGAGGAAGATCCGCCCGACCTCGGCGCGCGAGCGCAGATGGGGGGACAGGGACTGCTCCGGGACGCCGCGCGGGGTCAGTCCGCCCAGGTAGACGATGCGCCGCACGCCGGCGGCCCGGGCCTCCTGAGCGAAGGTACGGGCCGCCTGCCGGTCGGTCTCCTCGAACCCGCGGCCGGTCCCGAGGGCGTGCACCAGGTAGTAGGCGACGTCGATCCCGCGCAGGGCCCCGGCGACCGAACCGGGGTCGGTGACGTCGCCCCGGACGGTCTCGACGTCACCCGCCCAGGGGTGGTCGCGGAGCTTGCCGGGGGAGCGGGCGAGGCACCGCACCCGGTGCCCGGCCCGCAGCAGCTCCGGGACGAGGCGCCCGCCGATGTATCCGGAGGCGCCGGTGACCAGGCAGTGCAGCTGCTCGCCGCCCCCGTCCCGCCGTCCGTCCGGGCCCGTGCCCGGGTCCGTGTCCGTCCCCGCGTCGGTGTTCACGTCCGTCTCCTCCGCGCTCGCCGAGACCGCTTCCTCTTCTTCCGCTTCCTCGTCCCTCCCGTCCGATCATGGCGGCAGCGCGGTGTCCGCGCCCGTTCAGCCGGACCGGGAACCGGACTCCGTCCCGGAGGCGGCGCCGGTACCGGCACCCGTACCGGCACCGGCCCCCGCGTCGCCCCCGCGGGCCAGGACGCTCGGCCACCACGCCCGGGGACCGATGTCGATCACGAGTGCGGGCACCAGGAGCGAACGGACCACGAGGGTGTCGAGCAGGACGCCGAAGGCCACGATGAACGCGATCTGGACCAGGAAGGCCAGCGGGATCACCATCAGGGCCGCGAACGTCGCCGCGAGGACGACACCCGCCGAGGTGATGACCCCGCCGGTGGTGGTGAGCCCGCGCAGCACGCCCTGCCGGCTGCCGTGCGCGAGCGCCTCCTCCCGGACCCGGGACATCAGGAAGATGTTGTAGTCGACGCCCAGCGCCACCAGGAACACGAACCCGTACAGCGGCACCGAGGCGTCCGTGCCCGAGAACCCGAGGAGATGCTCGAAGACGAGCGCCGAGATCCCGAGCGTCGCCAGGAAGTTGAGCCCCACGGTCGCCACCAGCAGCACCGGTACGAGCAGTGAGCGCAGCAGCAGGACGAGGATCAGCAGGATGATGGCGAGCACGATCGGCACGATCACCGTACGGTCCCGGGCGGCGGTCTCCTGGGTGTCGTACTGCTGCGCCGTGTAGCCGCCGACCAGCGCGTCGGCGCCGGAGACCGCGTGCACGTTCTCGCGGAGCCGTACGACGGTCTCCTTGGCGGCGTCGCTGTCGGACCCGTCCTCGAGGGTGGCGGAGATCTGGACGCGGCCGTCGGCGACGAGCGGCTCGCCCCCGGGACGTCCGGAGGCGGAGATCGCGGCGGCCGAGGCCACGCCGTCGGTCTTCTCGGCCGCGGCCGTCACCTGGGCGGCCCGGTCGGCGTCGGCGACGATGACGGCGGGGTTCCCGGAGCCGCCGGGGAAGTGCTCGCCGAGCGTCTCCTGGGCGGAGACCGAGGCGGCCTCGCCGACGAAGATCTCGTCGAGCGGCACGCCCTTCGAGGAGAGGGCCGGGGAGAAGGCCGCGAAGACGGCGAGCACCAGCGCGGTCACCACCCACGTCGCGCGCGGACGCCGGTCCACGGTCGCGGCGACCCGCCGCCACACCCCGTGCCGCTCGGCGGGGTCCCCCGCGGAGGACGCGCCGTCGGCCTTCCTCGGCCGCGAGGGCCAGAAGGCGCTGCGTCCCAGCAGGGCCAGCACGGCCGGCAGGAAGGTGAGCGTGGAGAGCACGGAGCACACGATGCCGATGGCGCCGACCGGCCCGAGGGCGCGGTTGTTCGTGAGGTCGCTGGCGAGCAGGGCCAGCAGGCCGAGCGCCACGGTCGCGGCGCTGGCCGTGATCGCCCCGAACGAGCGGCGCACCGCGGTCGCCGCGGCCGTGACCCGGTCCCCGTGCACGGCGATCTCCTCGCGGAAGCGCGCGGTCAGCAGCAGCGCGTAGTCCGTGGCGGCGCCGATCACGAGGATGGAGAGGATGCCCTGCACCTGGCCGTCCACCCGGACGACGTCCCGGTCGGCCAGTGCGTACACGACCGCGCACGCGAGGCCGAGGGCGAAGACGGACCCGAGGATGATCAGGAACGGCAGCAGGACGCTCCGGTAGACCAGCAGCAGGATCACCAGCACCGCGGCGAGCGCCACGCCCAGCAGCAGTCCGTCGATCCCGGCGAACGCGTCCGACAGGTCGGCCTGGCTCGCCGCCGGTCCCGCGATCTGCGCCGTGGTCCCCGGCACGCTCCGCGCCGCCTCCCGGATCTCCTCCAGGACCTCGGGCAGGCCGTCCTCGAGGTCGGGCTCCAGGGGGACGACGGCCTGCATGGCCTGCCTGTCGTCCGAGATCATGGCGGGCGAGGGGGCGGAGACGACCCCGGGCCGTCCGGCGAGTCCGCCGACCGCCCGGGTGGCCGCCTTCTGCTGCGCCTCGGTGACCGTGGCGTCCCCGCCCCCGTCGACCGTCCACACCACGATGGCGGGAACCGTCCGGGCCGCCCCGGCCTCCTCGAACGCCTCACCCGCTTCGAGGGCCTTGGTGGACTCGGCGCTCTGCGGCAGGAACGCGGCCTGGTCGTTGGTGGAGACCTCGCCCAGCTTGCCCGCGTAGGGGCCGAGCATGCCGCCCACACCCAACCAGACGATCAGCAGGACGAGCGGCACGAGCCACCGGCCCCAGCGCGGTGTGGTTCTCATCGAATCCCCAAGCGACATCGGAACGGAACGGGACAGCAAGTCTCAACCATCAAGTATCTCAACGGTTGAATGAATATATACTGACCACATGTCCGGCACCGAAACCCCCTCGTCCCCCCTTCCCGGGAA
Source organism: Streptomyces prasinopilosus (assembly GCF_001419695.1). GTDB lineage: Bacteria > Actinomycetota > Actinomycetes > Streptomycetales > Streptomycetaceae > Streptomyces > Streptomyces prasinopilosus. The sequence continues at coordinate 1,426 of NZ_LIRG01000604.1, read as the reverse complement.
CGACCCCACGGGGATGCAGGCGTTCGCGGTGCTGCTGCGCCGGATGAACACCGAGTTCAACCGCATCTCCCACGAGTTCGCCCAGACACAGGGGCTCCACCTCACCGACGTCCAGGCGCTGATGGCGATCCTGGACGCCGACACGGACGACGGACCGATGACCCCCGGCCGGCTGCGCGACCGGCTCGACCTCACCTCGGGCGCGGTGACGGCCTGCATCGACCGCCTGGAGAAAGCGGGCCACATCCGCCGCGTACGCGCCCTGGACGACCGGCGCGTGGTCCACCTGCACTACGAGGAGGCGGCCAGAGCCGTCGCCGCCGACTTCTTCCGCCCCCTGGCCCGGGGCACCGAAGCCGCCCGCTCCCGCTTCACCCGCGAGGAACTGACGACGGTGACCCGCTTCCTCGCCGAACTGAACCGGGAACTCGTCCTCCTGGGCCGCCCCACCCCCTGAGCGGGGACGGCACGCGGCCCTCGCTCACCACGCGGCCCTCGCCCACGTCGGGGAGGGCCGGGGGCGCCATGGCCGTCCGCCGGCCGACCGCCGCACCCGTGCCGCGGGGAGGGCGGTCCGGCTCCCGCCCCACCGCACGAGGGGAAAAGGGGGAGGGGGAGAAGGGTGACGGAGACGGGCACGCGGGGCTCGCGGGCTCACCCCGGTACTCGACGTACGCGGCCGGGGCCGCGCCCCGGCCGGAACGGCCGGAGGCACGCGCCACGCGGAGCGGGCCGTACCCGCCGCGGAACCGCGATCACCGTGGCGCGAGCGTGACCCCCGGCTCGCACCGGCCCGCGAGCCGCGCGCGCACGCCGCCGGTCCCCGGTCCCGGGAGACGCCGCCGGTTCCCGGGAGACGGCGTGCCGGGATGAGGGGGCCCCGGGACGCGGCGTCCCGGGATCAGAGGGAGGCGACGCCCTGCCGTGACGGCTCCCCGGGGCCTTCGCCCCCTTCGACGAGTCCGGCCTGCAGGAGAAGCAGACGGGCCAGGGCGCGCGCCTCGTCGGCGGTGAGCGCCGCCCACGTCCCCGGCACGCCTCCCCGCTCCCGGCCGACGTCCAGGGCGACCCTGCCGATGGGCCGGTCCGCGGGTGCGAGCCGCAGACACCGCACCGCGATCCTGCGCCCGCAGGCCGTCACGAACGAGGGGTCCTCCACCTCGGTGGGGAGCAGGTCCCGCCCTGTCGTCGTCATCCGTCTCACACTCCTTCGCGCCGGCCGGCCCGGTAACCCCGGCCGGTGCACTGTCCGTTGTGCCCGCTGGGTGCGTCCCGTCCGTCGGTGATGCCCGTCGGGACACCACGGTCAGCGCGGCGCGGAGCCGAAATGTTCCCCGCTGTCGTGTTTCCCGCGCTCCCGCCCCCCGCCGCCCCGTTTCCCGGGGACCTGCTCCCCGTGCCCCTGCTCCCCGTGCCCCTGCTCTCC
>NZ_LIRG01000603.1 GCF_001419695.1 Streptomyces prasinopilosus | reverse complement strand
CAGGGGCTCGACTCGGTGCTGGCGGTCGCCCTGGCGCAGGACCTGCGCGCCAGGCTGGACGTCGACATCCCCGTGACCCTCGTCCTCGAAACGGGCTCGGTCGACCGGCTGGCCGCCGAACTCCGCGAGGAGTACGGCGTCACCGACGTGCCCGGCACCGCCGCGGCCGCCGACGACACGCCCGGTACCGCTCCCGTCCCCGCCGCGACCGCGGCGGTGCCGGGCACGTCGGTGACGCCGTACTCCTCGCGGAGTTCGGCGGCCAGCCGGTCGACCGAGCCCGTTTCGAGGACGAGGGTCACGGGGATGTCGACGTCCAGCCTGGCGCGCAGGTCCTGCGCCAGGGCGACCGCCAGCACCGAGTCGAGCCCCTGCTCCTGCAGCGGGCGGTCCGGTTCGAGCTCGTCGACGCCCGTCTCCAGGGCGTCGGCCACCCACCGGGCCAGGGCCGCGTCGAGCCCGGCGCCCCGCCCGGGGCCGGGCGGGGGCGGCGCGGGACGGTGCCCGTTGCCCTCGGCGGCCGGGGCCGCGTGCCGGACGGGGCCGGACCCTGACGGGGCGCCGGCGGGGACGTCGACGCCCCGGACCGTCACCGGCGACGGGGTGCCGGGCGACGGGGTGTCCGACAGCCGCTTCCAGGTGATGCCGCGGGCCTCCAGGACCGGAACGCCGTCGTCGTGGATCACCAGGCTCGCGGTCAGCAGACCGGAGTCGGGGCCGGTGTCCCGGTCGCGCCGGGCGTCCACGCGGGCGGTGGCAGGGAGGGGTCCCAGGACGGTGAGCCGTTCCACGGCGAACGGCACGTACAGTCCCCGCGCGCCGCACGCGGCCAGGGCGATCTGGAAGGCTCCGTCGAGGAGCCGCGCGTCGACCACGCCGTCGGGTGCGGTCCCGGCCCGCAGCACGCCCGTCGCCCGGCCGGGTGCGGCGGACAGCGCCGCGACGGTCCGGTAGGCGGGGCCGTAGGCGAGGCCGTCGCGTTCGAACGCACGGTAGAACGCGTCGAGTCCGACGGGCGTGAGGCCGTCCTCGGACGGCGGGGCGGGGAGCCGCGGTGGCTCCGGCTCGGTCAGTTCGGCGGTGCAGACCAGGGCCCCGTCGCCGTCCCGGAACGCGACCTGCGCCCCGTCGCGTGCGGCCGACAGGCTCGCTGGGGTCTCGACGGCCCTGCGGAACGTCAGGTCGCGCAGGGTGAAGCGGTCACGGCCGGTGAGATCGGCCACCTTGCCGGGATAGGCCGCCCCCGGCAGGGTCGGCCGGCCGAGGACCACGTGCTCGGCCGCCTCGGGAAGCCGCGGCCACGAGCCGGTCGTGCGACCGGCCGTGCGACCGGTCGCGGCGGCCTCCTCACGGGCGTCGCCCCGCGGAGCCTCCCGCCACCCGTGCGGCCGCGGCTGTGGTTCCGGCCGCGGCTGTCCGGTGGGTTCCAGCCAGAGGTACTTCTCGGCGTGCGGCGCGGTCGGGAAGCGCACGCCCGCCCGGCCGGGGCCGGTGGAGAGGTCGGTGCCGGTGACGAACTCCCGTGCGACCGACTCCAGTTCCTCCCGTGCCGCCCCCTCCCGGACCGCGGCCTTCTCCGTCCCGGCCGGGCCGTCGGCCACGCCCAGGTGGAGGGAGCGGGCCCCGTGCACGCCGGCCAGGAACAGGCTCAGTTTGTCGTCGAGCTGTTCGAGGCTGTCGACGACGCAGGCGAGGCGGTGCGCCCCGGCGGGCCGCCGGTGGCTCGCCGCGCTCAGCGACGCGAGGGACGGGCAGTACGGGGAGCGCAGCATGAGGGCGAGCCGGTGCGCGAGGGTGCGCAGCGCCGTGTCCGACACCGCGGAGAGGGTCAGCAGCCGGGGCAGCCGGTCGCGGTCCGCGGTGCCCGGGCCGTTCGCCGGGGTACCGGGAGCGGCCTCGAGCACCACGTGGGCGTTGGCGCCGCCGAAGCCGAAGCTGCTGACCCCCGCGATCCGCGGTCCCTCCCACGGCAGGAGCCGGTCGGCGACGAACAGCGGCGAGGCCCCGAAGTCGAACGACGTGTTCGGGGTGGTGAGGTTGAGGGACGGCGGGATGCTCCCGGCCTGGAGGGCGAGGATCGTCTTGATGAGTCCGGCGATCCCGGCGGCGGGCTCCAGGTGGCCGATGTTCGTCTTCACCGATCCCACGGCGACGGGGTGCGCGGCGCGGGTGCCGAGGACCGCCTGCAGCGCCTCGAGTTCGATCAGGTCGCCGAGCTGGGTGCCGGTGCCGTGGGCCTCGACGTAGCCGACGTCGCCGGCGTCGATCCCGGCCGCGGCGAGCGCCTTGCGCAGGACCGCCGCCTGGGCGGGCCTGCTGGGCGCGGTGAGGAACCCGGCGCTGCCGCCGGTGTGGTTGACCGCGGTGCCGCGGATCACGGCGAGGACCGGGTCCCCGTCGCGCCGGGCGTCCGCGAGCCGTTTCAGGACGACGACGCCGCAGCCCTCCCCCCTGACGTAGCCGTCCGCGGCCTCGTCGAAGGCCCGGCACACCCCTTGCGGGGACAGCATGCCGTTGCGGGCGAAGGCGCGTGACTTGTCCGGGGTGAGGACGAGGTTGGCCGCGCCCACCACGGCGGCGTCGATGTCGCCCGACCGCAGGTGCAGGGCGGCCTGGTGCAGGGCGACGAGGGACGACGAGCAGGCCGTGTCGACGGCGAGGCTCGGTCCCGACCAGTCGAAGACGTGCGACAGCCGGTTGGCGACCATCGAGATCGCGGTGCCCGTGGCGACGTGCGGGTCGCCGTGGCCGATGCTCCGTGCCACGAGGTCGGGGAAGTCGCTCGCGATCGTGCCGACGAAGACACCGGTGTCGGCGCC
>NZ_LIRG01000602.1 GCF_001419695.1 Streptomyces prasinopilosus | reverse complement strand
CCGCGTCTACGACGAGGCCGACGAACGCGACGCCCGGCTGGCCCGCCAGCTCCGTCGCGGCGGCCACCCGCTGGAGCGGATCGCCCCGCTCATCGCCCAGGTGCGTTCGTCGGCCTCGTCGTAGACGCGGTAGCCGGTCAGCGGGTCGCGGCGCGGGCTCACCAGGCCGGCGCGCTCCCACGTGCGCAGCGTCGCGGGGCGGATTCCGAGCTCGCGCGCCAGCGGTCCGATGAAGGTGCCGCCGGAGCCCGACGGGGGGTGGGGCTCCGGGCCGGGTGCCAGGTCCCCGAGGGCGTCCTCCACGGCCCGGAGGGTGCGCCGGTCGTCGAGCAGCCGGGCGTGGCTCTCGTCGACGATCCGCAGCGCCTCGTCGAGCGCGGACCGGTTCACGGCCCGCATGATCTCCGTCGCCGTGGCGTGGCCGTGGCCGGGCACCAGGGCGAGGAACGCGTCCAGGGCACGTGCGTGCAGTGGGGTGTAGACGCGGTAGCCGTGGGGGGTGCGCTCGGCGGGCGGGAGGGCGCCGGCCTGTTCGTAGTTCCTGACGGCCTGGGTGGACAGACCGTGGCGGCGTGCCAGGTCGATCGGCCGCAGCCGTTCGCCGCTTTGAAGGTTTCGCCCCACGGAGCGGACGGTATCGCGGAAAAGTCTCCACCGAAAGTTCAACGATAGCGTTGAGGGCATGGCTACTCGATTGAAGGACGCCGTACGATCCGTCGACGCCACGGCCGTCATGGACCTGCTCCCCGGCCGGCCGCGAGTGCTCGCGCTCGGGGAGCCCACCCACGGCGAGGACGCTCTGCTGGAGCTGCGCAACGAGTTGTTCCGGCAGCTCGTCGAGGAGGAGGGCTACCGGACGATCGCGATCGAGAGCGACTGCCTGCGGGGCCTGGTCGTGGACGACCACGTCACCTCGGGCGGGGGCGCCCTCGACGAGGTGATGGAACACGGCTTCAGCCACGAGTGGGGCGCGTTCGCGGGCAACCGCGAACTCGTGCGCTGGATGCGGGAGTACAACGCGGGCCGGCCCGCGTCCGAGCGGCTCCGCTTCGCCGGTGTCGACGGGCCGCTGGAGATCACCGGCGCCGCGAGCCCCCGGCAGGCCCTGACCGCCCTCCACGCCTGCCTCGCGGCCGTCGTGGACGCGGACCTGCTCCCCTGCACCGAGGAGACGCTCGACCGCCTCCTCGGGGCGGACGGCCGGTGGACCGAACCCGCCGCGATGCGGGACCCCTCCCGGTCGGTGGGGCGCTCGGCCGAGGCCGGCCGGCTGCGGCTGCTCGCCGACGGCCTGGTGGCGCTGCTCGACGCGTGGGGCCCGCAGCTGATCGGGGCGAGCTCGCGGGAGGCCTGGGAGCGGGCCCGCCTGTACGGGCGCACCGCCACCGGTCTGCTGCGCTACCACCACGCGATGGCCGACCCGTCCCCGGGCCGGATGGCGCTGCTGCTGGGTCTGCGGGACCTGATCATGGCCGAGAACCTCCTCGCCGCCGCCGAGCGGGGGCCGGTCCTCGTCCACGCCCACAACGCCCACCTCCAGCGGAACCGGAGCCGGACGCGGATGGACGGCCTGCCGGTGGAGTGGTGGAGTGCGGGCGCGCTGGTGGACGCCCGCCTGGGCGCGGAGTACGCGTTCCTCGCCACGGCGGTCGGCGCGCTCCGGCACCGGGACGTGGGCACTCCGCCCGCGGACACCGTCGAGGGGCTGCTGTACGCGCTGCCGCGGGACCGCTTCCTGGCCGGCGGCCCCGGACTGACCGCTCTCCTCGGCCCCGGCCGGCCCGCACCCCGGGTGTCCCCCTGGTTCGGCTACCTCCCCCTCGACCCGGCCCACGTGGAGGAGGCCGACGGGATCGTGTTCGTCAAGGACGTGCCGGAAGGCTAGCCGTGCGGGCCCTGGCGCCGGGGTCGGAGCGGAAGGAGCCTGCGGGCGGTCAGCGCGAGGGTGACCTCGACGAGGTCGAAGGGGCGGGAGAGGGAGCGTCCGGTCAGCTGCTCGTAGCGGCGCAGCCGGTTGAGGACGGTGTTGCGGTGGCAGTACAGGCGTCTGCTCGCCCGCTGGGCGGATCCGTCGCAGGCCAGCCATGTGGCCAGGGTGTCCAGCAGGACCTCCGCGTCGGCGGGCTCCAGCCGTGCCAGCGGGCCGAACAGCCGGTCGGCCAGGGCCGCGCCGAGGTCGGGGGACGACACCACCAGGGCCGCCGGCAGGTGTTCCGTGAGGCGGACCGTGCCCCCGTCCTGCGGGCACAGGCTCAGCGCGGTGTCCGCCAGCCTGCGCGCCTCCCCCACCGCGGCGAGGCCTTCGACGGCGCTGCTGACACCCACCCGTACGCCCGGCGGCTGTTCGTCCTCCACCACCGGCTCCGCGCCGTCGGGGACCGGGACGATGCCGTGGTCGGTCTCCACGCCCCCGTGCCAGTGCGCACGCACGCCCGGAGCGAGCGCCGCCCGGGCACCGGGACGGGTGGCGAATCCGCCGGCGACCGCGACGACCACGTACCGGCCGTGCTCCGGCAGGTCCAGTGCCAGCGCGGTCTCGGGCAGGTCGGCGATCCTGCTGGTTCCGTCGAGCAGCGCCGCGGCCAGCAGCCGCACCCTGTTCTCCCGCCGCCAGGCCAGTTGCCGCTCGGTCTGCCGGTAGGCGTCCGCCACGACGGTGCAGTGCTCGTCGACGAAGTTCCACACGTCGGACGCCACGTGCACCAGCAGCCGCACGTCCTCGGGAGCCGCCCGGGAGGTCTCGTCCACCAGGCTCTGCCACACCAGGGAGCCGCCCAGTCTGAAGGCGTGCAGCACCGCGTCCAGGGGGAGCCCCTGCTCGGCGCGGGTGGCGCCGATCTTCCAGGAGCAGCGGCGTGCCGCGTCCCTGACGCCGCGCGGGTCCAGGAGCGAGGCGATGCTGTGCCGCAGCGAGCGGTGCACCTCCTGCCAGATCTCGGCGGGGTCGTTCTCGATCGCCGCCCGGTAGGCGGGCTCCTGCTCCTGGAGCAGGGCGACCAGTTGGTCGCAGAGCCGGGGCAGGTCGTCCAGCAGTACCCGGGCGGCCCGGTGCAGCACGCTCAGCGCGTCGGCGTCGATCAACGACCGCACCCGCGGTGCCCGCGCCCGTGGTGCGGGCACGGGCCCGGGGCGCGGCAGGCTCCGTGGCCGTACGGCGTGTGGCATCGCGCATCTCCCCCAGGCTCGGCTTCCCGACGGCCCCCGCGCGACGGTCCCCGTGCCGGCCGCGGGCCGGTCGCGAGGTCCGTGGGCGGGCCGCCACCCGACTCGTCCTGCCCCGAAGGATGGCATACCGTCCGGTCGGTCCCTAGAGCCGTGCACCGGTCTTTTCCGCCTGTTCGACCAGTCGGACCAGTTCGACCCGGGAGCGGACGCCGAGCGTCGCGAAGACGTTCCGCAGGTGGTAGTCGACGGTACGGGTGCTGACGGACAGGCTCAGGGCCACCTCCCGATTGGTGGCGCCCTCGGCGACGCACCGCGCGATGCGCAGTTGCTGCGGGGTCAGCAGGGACAGGTCCCGCGCTCCGGACCGGCGCGGCCCACCGGCCCCCGGCCCGCCCGGCGCCACACCGCCCGCGCGGAGTTCCGCGGCCGCCTGGCGCGCCCAGGGCTGTGCGCCGCAGCGTTCGAAGTCGACCAGCGCCTCCCCCAGCCGTACGCGCGCCTCGCGCAGTCTGCGCCGGCGGCGCAGCCACTTCCCGTGCAGCAGCTCGGTACGGGCCCGTTCGAAGTCCCCGGACGTCTCGTCGTGCCGGTCCAGGGCACGCAGGTACAGCTCGTCGGCGGCCTCCGGTGTCGCCAGCAGGGCGCGGCAGCGCAGGAGTTGGGCGCAGGCCTGCGGGTCGGCACCGCAGCCGGCCCACAGCGCGAAGTCCTCGACCACCGTGCGGGCGTCCTCGGGCCGGCCGGCCAGCGCGGCGGCCTCCACGAAGCAGGGAACGGCGAGCATCCACACCGCGAAGTGCCCGCGCCGGGCGCCGGGACGGACCAGCGGGCCGAGCCGGTCGGCGGCCTCCTCGGGACGGCCCTCGCCCAGGTCGGCCCGGGCCTGCGCCCACTGGGCGAGCAGCTCCGCCTGGGCCAGGCCGTGCCGCCGAGCCGTGGTGAGCGCCGCGGTCGCGTGCTCGGCGACGCGCGGCCGGGTGCCCTCGATCGACGCCGTCAGCGCCAGGACCGCGTGATGGTGCGCGGCCGTGTTCCGCTGCCCGGTCCGGTGTGCGGCACGCAGCCCCTCCTCTGCATGGGTCCTGGCCAACTGGTGCCGGCCGGAGCGCAGTTCGGCGTAGGCCAGGTATTCCAGGGCTCTCGGTTCGAGGGCCGTGGCGCCCAGGGTGCGCGCCGACGCCAGGGCCCGCGCCCCGGCCCGGCGGGCGGCCCCGACGTCGCCGAGCATGAGGGCCGCGGCGGCCGAACGCAGCAGTCGCTCGGGCTCGGCGGCGGGGCGGCCCCGGTCCACCACCCGGGTCAGCGGGGCGGTGGCGAGGTCGAACCTCCCCAGCAGCACGGCGCGCATGCCGTCCCGGTGGTCGCGGAGCAGGGCGGGCGGGGGAACGGAGGGCTGCGCCGGGGCGCCGTCGCGGAGGGCGGGGGGACCCTCGGGCACCTCCCGCACCGCCGCCTCCCGCGGGCCCGTGGGGCCCGCACCCGCGGCACGGAGGTCGAGCGTCCCCGTGAGGGCGGCCCGGGCTGGGACGTCAGGGGTCTCATGGGTGCCGTGGGTGAGAGCGCGGAGGCAGCCCTGCCGGTCGCCCGCGGCCCAGGCCGCGTCCGCCGCGCCGAGGACCGCCGCGTCGGTCAGCGCGGACTTCGGACCCGGCCCCGCCAGGAGACCCGCGGCCAGCAGAAAGGACTCCCGGGCGTCGTCCACCGGGCCGTCGGCCAGGAGCACCCTGCCGCGCAGGAGTTCGGCGCGTCCGCGTACCGGCGCCGGCGCCGACCGGCTCCCGGCGGTGTCGAGCAGCCGCAGGGCCTCGGCCGGATGTCCGGCGAGGAGGGCCAGTTCCGCGGCGGCCGTGTAACGCCGCGCCCGCAGGGCGTCGTCCGGCGTCAGCTCGGCGGCACGCACCCGGGCCGCGCGGCGCAGGGCGGGCGGTGTGCCGGAGGACGGGTCGGCGGCCGCGGCCTCCAGTTCGGCGGCCAGCACCGCGTCGGGGCCGGGGGCGGCCCACGAGCGGTGCAGCAGTGCGGGCACGCCGTGCGGTGCGGGATGCGCCGCGGCCAGCGAGCGGTGCGCGGCGCGGCGGCGTTCGGACGGGACCCCGGCGTACACCGCCCTGCCGAGCAGAGGGCTGCGGAACCGGAGCCGGTCCCCGGGGACCGTGAGCAGCTCGGGCACCCGCGGCGGCCCGGACGGTCCGGGAGGGGCGCCCTCGCCCCCGCCGCCGGGGCCGCCCGCCGCCCGCCGTACGAGTGCGGCCTCGGCCTCCTGCTCCCCCGTGGCACGCATCGCCGCCGCGACGAGGAGCAACAGGTCGGCACCGCAAGGCCGTCGGCCGCTCGGACATCCGCCCGCGACGGCGGTCAGCGTCCCGGCGTCGGCCAGGGGGCGGGGCAGGACGTGATCTCCGCGGAGCTGGGCGGGCGAGAGGCGGTGGGCCAGAGCTAGCAGCAGTGCGGGATTGCCCTGCGCCTCGGCCACCAGTTCGTCGCGCACGGCCGGGTCGACGGCGCCGTCGATCCGGTCGTGCAGCAGCCCCGCCGCGTCGCCGGGCGTGAGCGGGGCGAGTCGCAGCACCGGCAGTGCCGCCCACTCCCCTTCCACGGGCCGGTGCCCGGGAACGGTGACGAGCAGGCCCACCCGGTGGACGTCGTCCGCCGTGTTCACCCGCGCGGCCACCCGGCCCAGCACGGCGCGCGACGCGGCGTCCCACAGGTGTGCGTCGTCCACGCACACCAGCAGGGGCGAACGGGCGGACGCCGCCCGCAGGACGTCCACGAGCACCTCCTCCGCCGTGCCGTCGCCGGGAACGCGGCCGGCGTGGCGGGCGGTGCGCAGCAGGGTGCGCAACCCGCCGAGGGGCTGCGGGGAACGGGCCGGTTCGGCGCGGACGTGCCACACCGGTCCGGCGCGGAAGGCGCGTGCCGCGAACTCCAGGAAGGCGGTACGGCCGCCGCCCGGTTCGCCGGTCACGACATGGGCACCGCCGTCGGCGCGCAGTCCGTCCAGCAGCGCGGCGAACGCCTGCCGCCGGGGGCCCGCGCGGTACCGGAGCGGAGCGGCTCCACGGGTCGTCTGTCCGGTCATCTCCGCGACCTTACTCGCGCGTAAGAAGTGGTGGAAGGAGCCCGTCCGGTGCCGGAGGCGGCCCGTCCGCCGTTCCACCAGGGATTTCTCACGGGATGCGCGGCGGACGCCGTGTGCCACCGCCCAGGCGGGCGGCCCCCCGGCGGTGCGCCCGCACAACGCCGGTGGCGGCCCGCGCCGTGCGCGGGCCGCCACCGGTCCTGTCGGTGTCCGTCGGAGGGTCAGGAGGTGTGCGGGCAGTTGCCCCGTGACTCGTCGATGGTGAGGCTCCGCTGCGGCAGCGGGCACAGGAACTTCTCGTAGCGGGTGTCGTTGTCGATGAAGCGCTTCAGCCACGAGATGCTGTACTTCGCGATCGTCGTGTTGTTCGAGTTGGGCGTGAAGTGGGTGGCGTTGTTCAGCTCCAGGTAGGCCCGGTCGAGGGAGGACGGCAGGCCCGTGTACAGGGGCTCGGCGTGGGTGGAGACCGGGGCGACCGTGTCGCCGTCGGCCCCGAAGATCAGGGTGGGGGTCCTGACCTCCGGCCACGTCTTGTCGAGGTTCCAGGGGGTCAGCGGGATCGCCGCCTGGAGCGACGTACGGTCCTTCGCCGCCTCGAGGCTGCCGCCGCCGCCCATCGAGTGGCCCATGACACCGAGGCGGCTGCTGTCGATCCGGCCGCGGACCGCGCTGCGTCCGGTGAGGTAGTCCAGCGCGGCGAGCAGCTGGTCGCCGCGCTGGACTACCTCACC
>NZ_LIRG01000601.1 GCF_001419695.1 Streptomyces prasinopilosus | reverse complement strand
CGGCCGGACGTGCGGGAAGATCCGGGTGAGGACGAACGAGGCGAGGTCGGCGGGCGGTTCGTGCCGTACGCCCAGGCCCCCGGTGATGTCGTGGGTGTGCAGCAGCACCTCGGCCACCCCCATCGCGGCGAAGCCCTCGCGGTTCGCGTGCCGGAAGGGGTAGGGGTGGAAGGCGCGGACCGCGCGCGGGGTGGTGCGGATCGTCGCGGCGAGGAGGGCGCCGGTCGTGGTGATCACGTCCAGGAGAGCGGCGTTGTCGGCGCCGTCGTCCGGAGCGATCTCGAAGGGCACGTACGCGTCCTGCGCCCGGCCGGCCAACTGACCGGCGTACGCGAGGAGATCGGAGGCGATGTGCACCGCGGTCCGCCGGCAGTCCCACTCCAGGCTCCCGGCCCGCACCCCCTCCCACCTCCGGCCGGCGACCGCCCCGAGGGCCGCCACGCAGTCCGCGACGGCCTGCTCCACCCGCTCCGCCGGCTGTTCCGCTCCCCAGGCACGCATGAGGGGCAGGCTACGAGGGCGGCGGCGCCGGGGTCGACAGCATTTCCAGCTCGCCGCGGAGGTTGTACCGGGCCGTGGCCTCCCAGTGCTCCCGCCCGTACGGCGTGCGGAACAGGCGGGGCCGGTCGAGGAGGCGGCGCAGCACGGCGGTCCGCCCCTCGCGGAAGGCGTCGCCCGGCACGAAGTGGTACTCCTCGCGGACGGCGGCGGTGTAGGCGGCGTACGCGGACGGGGGTGAGGCGAGGACCGCGAGGTCGGCGTCGCACAGCACCTGTCCGTCGCGGTCGTCGTCGGCCGGGTCGTGGGTGACGGTGAGCCGCACCAGCCGCGCCACCTCGGCGGTCTTCGCCTCCGGCACCCCGGCCTCGGCCAGTGCCCGTTCGGCCAGCCGTGCCGACCGCTCCTCGTTCTCGGACCGGTCGGGCAGGTACACGGCGTCGTGGAACCAGGCGGCGAGGCGGACGACGTCGGGGTCGTCGGCGTACTCCTCCAGCCCGTCGACCCGGTCGAGCACGGCGGTGAGGTGCGCGACGGTGTGATAGCGCCGCTGCGGCTCCCGCCAGCGGGCGAGCAGGTGGTCGGCGTAGGGGGAGGGGTCGGGCGACTCGGTGCCGGACCCCTGGTCCCGGGCTCCGTCCAGGGCCCGGACGAAGCGCTCGCGCAGGGCGTCGGTGTCGGTCATGGGGCCATTGTGACGGTGCGGCGGGCCGAGGGGGGCGGGACGGGTGTCCTGCTGAAGAACGTGAGCAGTCAGCGAGTGAATGCCCTATATGTGCTCACATGAGCACCATGTGGACAGTGGGGGGTGAAGTGCTCACGTTTTTCCAGGTGGGTGTTCCGTGAGCCACGGCGTGTGCGGCGGGAAGGCGGGCCGGGACGTGGCGCGCCGGGCCGGATCCCCGCGCTCTTCGGGGTGCCGTCGGCTCGACGTCCTCCACGACGCGGGCGAGCCCGCTCGGTGCCCGCGGCGAACCGCGGGCCGCCCGGCCGGAAGGAGGGACCGCTACGGCAGGAACCTCTCGTCGTCCTCGCCCGGCGGTGTGCCCGGGCGAGGACGACGAGAG
>NZ_LIRG01000600.1 GCF_001419695.1 Streptomyces prasinopilosus | reverse complement strand
CACCTCGGTCGCGATGCCCGCTTCCTCCATGGCGTGCGGCCAGCCCTCGACGTGGTCGGAGACGGGGTCACCCACCGCGGGGGTCTCCGCGGTGGGTGACCCCGTCTCCGACCACGTCGAGGGCTGGCGGCAGGCCATGGAGGAAGCGGGCCTCCCGACCGAGGGCCGCCTCTTCGAGGCCCCGTACAACCGCTACGACGCCTACCGCGTCGGGCTCGACATCCTCTCCGGGCCGGACCGTCCGCCCGCGGTCTTCTGCTCCACCGACGACCAGGCCATCGGCGTGCTGCGCGCGGCGCGCGAGCTGCGCATCGACGTGCCCGGCGAGCTGGCGGTCGTCGGGTTCGACGACATCAAGGAGGCGGCGCTCGCCGACCCGCCGATGACGACGGTCGCCTCCGACCGCTCGGCGATGGCGCGCGCGGCGGTCGACCTCGTCCTGGACGACGGACTGCGGGTGGCCGGCTCGCAGCGCGAGCGGCTGAAGGTCTTCCCGTCCGAGCTGGTGATCCGCCGCTCCTGCGGCTGCGGGTGACACCGGCCCCGTCCCGCCGCATCCGGCCGCATCCGGCCGCGTGAGGCGCCCCCTCCCTTCCCCTCGGGGGCCCTTCGCCTCCGTGGGGCCCCCTCCGCCCGCGTGGAGCGCCCCCTTCGTTCTGGTGGAGCACCTCACCGTCTCCGTGAGACCCCCCGTCTCCCCGGAGTCGACTCCGCCGTCCTTATGCCGCCTCCGTCGTCCTTATATCGGGCATACGAGGTTCTGTCGGGCTTCTCAGCGGGCACTCAGGATGTTCTCATCGTCGGGCGCCAGGCTCGACGGCATGACCGAGAGCCATCGCCGCGGCAGCGAGCACGAGAGCCCCCGGACGGGCGGCCACGAGCCCCATTCCTCCCCCGTGGACCCGGACCGGCCGACCCCGCCGGCATACGCGCCGGGGCGGCCGGGGTACGCACCGGACCGGCCGGCCACCGCCGCACACCCGACGGACCCGGCGGCCCCGGTGACGGCACCGGACCCCTTGGCGGCACCGGACCCGATGACGGCGACACGGCCGGTCTCCGCCGGGCACCCGGCGGAACCCGCGGACCCGCTCCCCGCGGCCGGACCGGCCGCTCCCCGTCCCCGCCGGAAGCGCGACCGCGGTCCGGTCGCGCTGCTCGCCGCCGTGGCGATCGTGGCGGCGGCCGTGGGCGGCGGCACCGCGTACGGCGTCCAGGAGCTGACCGGCGGCAGCACCGTCGCGTCCGCCGGCCCGGCCGGCACCAGCGTGGTGCCGGCCGGCCGGAAGGGCACGGTGGCCGGCGTCGCCGAGGCGGTCGGCCCGAGCATCGTCGAGATCAACGCCGAGTCCACCGCGGGATCGTCCACCGGATCCGGCGTGATCATCACGGACGACGGCGAGGTCGTCACCAACAACCACGTCATCGCCGGCGCCTCGTCCGTCGAGGTGCGGACCGGCGACGGGAAGACGTACACCGCGGACGTCGTCGGCACGGAGAGCTCCAAGGACCTCGCGCTGATCAAGCTGCGGGACGCCTCGGGGCTGACGGCGGCCACCCTCGGCGACTCGGACGGGGTGCGGGTCGGCGACGAGGTCGTGGCGATCGGCTCCCCCGAGGGTCTGACCGGCACCGTCACCAGCGGCATCGTCTCGGCGCTCGACCGTGACGTGACCGTCTCCACCGACGAGAGCCGGGGGCAGCGGCAGGGGCAGCCCGGCGGCTGGCCGTTCGAGTTCGACGGCCGAGAGTTCAACGGCGACACCGGCGGGTCCACGACGACGTACGAGGCGATCCAGACCGACGCGTCCCTGAACCCCGGCAACTCCGGCGGTGCGCTGATCGACATGAACGGCGACGTCATCGGCATCAACTCCGCGATGTACGCGTCGAGCGGCGGTGACTCCTCCCCGGCCGACGCCGGCAGCGTGGGCCTGGGCTTCGCCATCCCGGTCGACACGGTCAAGGCGGACCTCCCGGCGCTGCGCTCCGGCTCCATGGACTGACGGGACGGCGCGCCGCCCGCCCGGGGAGCCGGACCCGGCCGGGCGGCTCCCGCACGCCGTCCGCCCCGCGCCCGGCCTCCGCCGCGTGTCCGGTCTCCGTCCCGCGCCCGGCACCGGTACCGGCCCCGCCCCGCCCCGCCGGAGGGGCGGGGCGGGGCCGGTA
>NZ_LIRG01000060.1 GCF_001419695.1 Streptomyces prasinopilosus | reverse complement strand
GTCCTCCTCCACGACCGCCAGAAGGACACCCCCCGGGGGCGCGGGGCCGTGCCCGATGCGCGGCCGCCGCACGGGCACGACCGGCCGCCCACGCCCCGCACCCTCCCGACGACCTGAAGCCCTTCCCCCTAGGAGCGCTCGTGCCCGTCATCGAATCCGAAGAACACAAGGCCCTGCGCGCCGCCGTCGCCGCCCTCGGCGCGAAGTACGGCCGCGACTACCTCACCAACGCCGTCTCCTCCGGCCGGCACCCCCGGGAACTCTGGGCGGAGGCCGCCGAACTCGGCTACCTCGGCGTCAACCTCCCGGAGGAGTACGGCGGAGGCGGCGGCGGCATCGCCGAACTCTCCATCGTGCTGGAGGAACTGGGCGCGGCCGGCTGCCCCCTGCTCATGCTGGTCGTCTCCCCGGCGATCTGCGGCACCGTCATCGCCCGCTTCGGCACCGGGGAGCAGAAGCGGGAATGGCTGCCCGCCCTCGCCGACGGCACCCGCACCATGGCCTTCGGCATCACCGAACCCGACGCCGGCTCCAACTCCCACCGCATCACCACCACCGCCCGGCGCGACCCCGGCACCGGCGACTGGCTGCTCACCGGCCGCAAGGTGTTCGTCTCCGGCGTGGACACCGCCGACGCCACGCTCGTCGTCGGCCGCACCGAGACCGTGTCCGCCGGAGGGGGCCGCACCGGGAACCTCAAGCCCTGCCTGTTCATCGTCCCGCGCGACACCGAGGGCTTCCAGCGGCACGCCATCGACATGGAACTCAACGCCTCGGAGCGGCAGTTCGAGCTGGTCCTCGACGACGTGCGGCTGCCCGCCGGAGCGCTGGTCGGCGAGGAGGACGCGGGGCTGCTGCAGCTGTTCGCCGGCCTCAACCCCGAGCGGATCATGGGCGCCGCCTTCGCCATCGGCATGGGCCGCTACGCCCTCGCCCGGGCCGTCGAGTACGCCAGGGAACGCACCGTCTGGAAGGTCCCCATCGGCGCCCACCAGGCCATCGCCCACCCCCTCGCCCAGGCGCACATCGAACTGGAGACGGCCCGCCTGATGATGCAGAAGGCCGCCCACCTGTGCGACGCCGGGGACGACATCGGCGCCGGCGAGGCCGCCAACATGGCCAAGTACGCGGCCGGGGAGGCCTGCGTGAAGGCCGTCGACCAGGCCGTGCACACCCTCGGCGGGAACGGACTCACCCGCGAGTACGGGCTCGCCTCCCTGATCACGGCCGCGCGCGTGTCCCGCATCGCGCCGGTGAGCCGGGAGATGATCCTCAACTACGTCTCCCACCAGACCCTGGGCCTGCCCAAGTCGTACTGAGGGGTGCCGGACGCCCCCGGCCCAGCCGCCTTCCCGGCCGTCTTGGAGGAACCATGTTCCGAAGCGAGTACGCAGACGTCACCCCGGTCGACCTCCCCATCCACGACGCGGTGCTCGCCCGGGCCGCCGAGTTCGGGAGCATTCCGGCACTGATCGACGGCACCGACGGCACCACCCTCACCTACGAACAGGTCGACCGCTTCCACCGGCGGGTCGCCGCCGGACTGGCCGGGGCGGGCGTGCGCAAGGGCGACGTACTCGCCCTGCACAGCCCCAACACCATCGCCTTCCCGCTCGCCTTCTACGCGGCCACCCGCGCGGGCGCCTCCGTCACCACCGTCCACCCCCTGGCCACCGCCGAGGAGTTCGCCAAGCAGCTGAAGGACTGCGCGGCCCGCTGGATCGTCACCGTCTCCCCGCTGCTGGAGACCGCGCGCAGGGCCGCCGGACTCGCGGGGGGCGTCGAGGAGGTCTTCGTCTGCGACAGCGCGCCGGGTCACCGTTCCCTGATCGACATGCTGGCCTCCACGGCCCCCGAGCCGGCCGTGGACATCGACCCGGCCGAGGACGTGGCCGCACTGCCGTACTCCTCCGGCACCACCGGCGTCCCCAAGGGCGTCATGCTCACCCACCGGCAGATCGCCACCAACCTCGCCCAGCTCCAGCCGTCCGTCACGGCGGGCCCCGGCGACCGCATCCTCGCCGTGCTCCCGTTCTTCCACATCTACGGCCTGACCGCCCTGATGAACGCCCCCCTGCGGCAGGGCGCCACCGTCGTCGTCCTCCCCCGCTTCGACCTGGAGACCTTCCTCGCGGCCATCCAGAACCACCGCATCACCGGCCTGTACGTGGCACCGCCGATCGTGCTGGCCCTCGCCAAGCACCCCCTGATCGCCGAGTACGACCTGTCCTCGCTGCAGCACGTCATCAGCGCCGCCGCGCCCCTGGACGCGCGCCTCGCCGCCGCCTGCGCGCAACGGCTCGGACTGCCGCCCGTCGGGCAGGCGTACGGCATGACGGAACTGTCGCCGGGCACCCACGTCGTCCCCCTGGACGCCATGGACGGGGCGCCGCCCGGCACCGTCGGCAAGCTGATCGCCGGCACCGAGATGCGCATCGTCTCCCTCGACGACCCCGGCCGGGACCTCGGGCCCGGCGAGTCCGGCGAGATCCTCATCCGCGGCCCCCAGGTGATGAAGGGCTACCTCGGGCGGCCCGACGCCACCGCCGCGATGATCGACGAGGACGGCTGGCTGCACACCGGGGACGTCGGGCACGTGGACGAGGAGGGCTGGCTCTTCGTCGTCGACCGGGTGAAGGAACTCATCAAGTACAAGGGCTTCCAGGTCGCCCCCGCCGAACTCGAGGCACTGCTCCTCACCCACCCCGGCATCGCCGACGCGGCCGTCATCGGCGTCTACGACGAGGACGGCAACGAGGTCCCGCACGCCTTCGTCGTCCGCCGGCCGACCGCGCCGGAGCTCACCGACGGCGAGGTCATGCTGTACGTCGCCGAGCGCGTCGCCCCGTACAAGCGGGTCCGGCACGTCACCTTCACCGACGGCGTCCCGCGCGCCGCCTCCGGGAAGATCCTGCGCCGTGAACTCCGCACGGCACGGCACGAGGAGCCCTCGTGACCCTGATCGGCCGCACCCGTGTCCGGGGCGTCGAAACGCTCTCCCTCGACGCCCCGGAGCACCGCAACGCCCTGTCCGCCGCCCTCGTCGGCGAACTGGCCGGCGCGCTCACCGACGCCGGCCGGGACACCGGCGTGCGCGCCGTGGTCCTCACCCACACCGGCAACACCTTCAGCGCGGGCGCCGACCTGCGCGACCCGCCCGCCCCCGAGGCGCTGGTGGGCCTGCTGCGGCAGCTCGTCGAGCTGCCCCTACCCGTCGTCGCGCGGGTCACCGGGCACGTCCGCGCGGGCGGGCTCGGACTGCTCGGCGCCTGCGACATCGCCGTCGCCTCCCACGCAGCGACGTTCGCCTTCACCGAGGTCCGCATCGGGGTCGCCCCCGCCGTCATCTCCCTGCCGCTGCTGCCCCGCGCCGACCCGCGCGCCCTCGCCCGCTACTTCCTCACCGGGGAACGCCTCGACACCGCCGAGGCGGCCCGCACCGGTCTGATCACGGCGGCGGGCGAGGACGTGGACGAGGTGCTCGCCCCGATCCTCGACGGTCTGCGCCGATCCGCCCCCGAGGCCCTGGCCGAGACGAAACGGCTGCTCACGGCTAGGGTGCTGGAGACCTTCGACCGGGACGCGGCCGGCCTGACCGCGCTCTCGGCCCGCCTCTTCTCCTCCGCCACCGCGCGCGAGGGGATGACGGCCTTCCTCGAACGACGGGATCCGGAATGGGTGGTGTGAGCACGACCGACCGCGGCGCCCGCGGCGACCGTGACGACCGCGGGCACCGGGCGGACCGGGCCGAACGCGTCCCCAAGCAGGACCGCAGCCGGGCCACCCGGCAGCGGCTCCTGGAGGCCGCCGTGGCCTGCCTCGCCGAACACGGCTGGGCGGGCTCCACGGTCCTCGTCGTCGCCGAACGCGCGGGCGTCTCCCGGGGGGCGGCCCAGCACCACTTCCCGACCCGCGAGGACCTCTTCACGGCCGCCGTGGAGTACGTGGCCGAGGAACGCTCCACCGCCCTGCGCGACCTGTTCCCCGACGGCACCACCGCGGGCGACCGCCGCGCGGTGGTCGCCGCCCTGGTCGACCTCTACACCGGGCCCCTGTTCCGTGCCGCCCTCCACCTGTGGGTCGCCGCCTCCAACGAGGAGCAGCTGCGGCCCCGCGTGACCGAGCTGGAGTCCCGCATAGGCCGCGAGAGCCACCGCGTCGCCGTGGAGCTCCTCGCCGCCGACGAGACCCGCCCCGGCGTCCGCGAGACCGTCCAGGGCCTCCTCGACCTGGCCCGCGGCCTGGGCCTCGCCACCCTCCTCACCGACGACGCGGCCCGCCGTGAACGGGTGGTGCGGCAGTGGGCGGCCCTGCTGGACGGGGTGCTGGACCGGGGGATCACGGACTGAGCCGCTCCACCCGCCAGCCGCCCTCCGGCCGGGCCGCGTACCGCAGGCGGTCGTGCAGGCGGTTCTCGCGGCCCTGCCAGAACTCCACCGCCCGCGGGGCCACCCGGAAGCCGCCCCAGTGCGGCGGGACCGGCACCTGTTCGCCCTCCGGGTACCGGGCCGCCAGCTCCGCGTACGCCGCGTCCAGGTCCGCGCGGTCCGCCAGCACCGACGACTGGCCGCTGGCCCACGCGCCCAGCTGCGAGCCGTGCGGCCGGGTGCGGAAGTAGGCGGCCGTCTCGTCCCGGCCGGTGCGCCGCGCGACCCCGGTGACGATGACCTGCCGGGCCATCGGATGCCACGGGAACAGCAGCGAGACGTACGGATTCACGGTCAGCTCGCGTCCCTTGCGGGAGTCGTAGTTCGTGTAGAACACGAACCCCCGCTCGTCGAAGTGCTTCAGCAGCACCGTGCGGGAGCTGGGCCGCCCCTCGGCGTCCGCCGTGGACACGATCATCGCGTTCGGCTCGAAGAGGCCGCCCTCCGTCGCCGCCTGCCCGAACCAGCGGGCGAACTGTTCGAGGGGAGTGGCGGCCAGGTCGGTCTCGGAGAGCCCCTCGGCCCGGTAGTGCTTGCGCATCGAGGCGGGGTCGGGGGGAACGGCGTCTGGGTCGGTCACTCCGTCATCCTGCCGCATGCGGGGAGGGTGCGGGCG